>PWPY01000285.1 GCA_003558575.1 Desulfonatronovibrio sp. | reverse complement strand
TAAGGATGGCCTGAAAAAGTCATTGCAAAAGATTGACTCTCTAATCAGCAGGGGGATCAGTATTATTAAAAGAATTCTGACTTTCAGCAGAAAGGTTGCCCCAGAGTTATCCGTGCTTGATGTTAATGAACTAATTAAGCAGGAAATTGGACTACTCAGGCATGCCCTGCCTAAGATGATTGAAATCAGGTCTAATTTAAAGCCAGGCATAAGCAAGGTGCGAATTGATAAGCACCAGATAGAGCTTGTGTTAATGAATATGGTGAACAATGCCCGGGATGCCATCAAAGATTCCGGGGAGATAATAGTGTCCACTAAGGAACTTGATGTTGAAGATGGCAGTTCAGAGTACAGGGATGTTACACCCGGCAGGTATATTGCCATGTCTATTGCAGATACTGGTGAAGGAATGGATCAGAAGGTTATGGAAAGGATTTTTGATCCCTTTTATACCACCAAAGAAATTGGTCGGGGAACAGGTCTTGGACTGCCCACTGTTTTTGGAATAATTAAGAACCATGGTGGATATATCTTCTGTAAAAGCACCCCTGGAAAAGGCGCAGAGTTTACAATGCTGCTTCCAGCCCATGAATCTGCAGATGAGGAACTATTTGAGATTGAGAATAAAGGTGAAGAAGTTTCTCTTTCAGGAAAGGAGACATTGCTCATTGTTGATGATGAAGATGATATCCGGGAAATAACCATGGAGATGTTTGAATCCCATGGGTACATAGTTGTTGGTGCTGCGTCCGGTGAAGAAGCGATAGAAATATTTAAGTCGAAAAAAGTTGATTTTATCCTGATGGATCTTGGAATGCCTGGTATGGGCGGGGAAAAGTGTGCCAGGAAGATTTTGGAAATGGACTCCCAGGCCAAAATAATAATTGCCAGCGGCTATATGGACCATCCCATGGCAAAAGATCCAGAGAAGTTCGGACTGGTGGATTTTATTGCCAAGCCTTTTCAGGTGAAGGTTGTTCTGGAGAAAATCAGGGCAGTTTTTGATTAGCTGCTTACTAACTTGAAGATCTGACAGCATTTGACATTTTTTATATGTTGCAGGAATCTGGCGGCTTTACCAAAGAACTGAAAAATTTAGTTGACAGATTAGATTAATAAAAAACTCGCGTAACTATTCAGCAATATCGAATAGGAATATCTGGACCCCGGGACCGGGGATGACGGTAAAAGCAGGTCAATACCCTTTCCGTCATTCCGGCGAAGCTTGTCCCGGGCTTGAACCGGGATTCGGAATCCAGTGCGTCTGCATAGTAATATGTCGTATGTGGTGAACAGTTACAAACTCTCAGGAGATACTAATTCATGGATTTAAAAGGAACAACTATTCTGGCTGTTAAAAAAGGTGACCATGTGGCCATGGCTGGTGATGGACAGGTGACTTTTGGTCAGGCTGTAGTTATGAAACATACTGCCAGAAAGGTGCGAAGAATGTATAAGGATCAGGTGATTGCCGGTTTTGCAGGGGCAACCGCAGACGCCTTTACCCTTTTTGAACGTTTTGAAGCCAAACTTGAAGAATACAGGGGAAACCTGTTGCGTGCCAGTGTGGAGCTGGCCAAGGAATGGCGTATGGATAAGTATCTTCGCAGATTAGAAGCCATGCTTCTTGTTGCGGATAAAAATAATGTCCTCATAATCACTGGAAACGGAGATGTTATTGAGCCAGATGATGGTGTTGCAGCCATTGGATCAGGTGGGGCGTATGCACTGGCTGCGGCCAGGGCCATGGCAGAAAACTCTGATCTGCCAGCTGGAGAGATCGTTGAAAAATCAATGCATATTGCGGCCAATATCTGTGTGTACACCAATGATAATATTATTCTGGAAAAGATTGACTGATAGAGACTGGAAATCTTCAGATACATTTAAATTGCTTCCATTCGGAAAGTCTTTCTTTCAGGATGTTGAAGCTGCAGGTCTTCTTTCCGGATGAAAACTAAATTGCTTCTAAGTAACTACAAACGTAAATGTAATAAATTCAGAGCATTACGGTTTTGCCATACAGATTGCTTCGGTCGCTTAGGCTCCCTCGCAATGACAGGTTTTGAGCAACTACATCCCTAACAGTTCAGTTGTCATTGCGAGCGAGTCTTCGAGCGCGGCAATCTTTCACAACTTGAGGCAAATTAAAAGTTACTCGAAGGTTTGGCTGTGTCCGGCACACACTTGTGTAAAGACATTCCCGGCATAAGCATTTTATGACACTTAGAGTGGGTGCCGGGTCCCGGGCCGCCCGGGTGGGACGCTTATAATTGAAAATCACCAACAAAAGGAAATGTTTAATGAGTACAACACTTACTCCAAGAGAGATAGTATCAGAGCTTGATAAATTTATAATCGGCCAGGACGATGCCAAAAGAATGGTGGCCATTGCATTGCGCAACAGATGGCGCAGACAGCAGCTTGATCCGGAACTCCGCGAAGAAATTGCTCCCAAAAATATTATTATGATCGGTCCCACAGGAGTGGGTAAAACCGAGATTGCCAGGCGCCTGGCCAAGTTAGCCGGGTCACCTTTTTTCAAGGTTGAAGCAACCAAGTTTACAGAAGTAGGGTATGTTGGCCGGGATGTGGAATCAATGATCCGGGATCTTATGGAAATTGGCATCAATATGGTTCGGGATGAAGAAAAGAAAAAAGTTAAAAGCAGGGCTGAAGGAAATGC
>PWPY01000080.1 GCA_003558575.1 Desulfonatronovibrio sp. | reverse complement strand
GCGCATTGGCAACGACAAAATTGCCATTCCGCCCTTTGCCACCGTTACTATTAAGGAGAGTGAGCTTTCATCTACAGGCTTTTATGTTCAGATGAACAGCACAACTGCTTTTAAATACAACCTCAAGCAGGACCAGGCGATCACATTGAGCTCAGAAGCAGGATCCTGCAAGGCCTTGGTTAATATTGCTGAGACTGTCATGGATGATGTAGTGGCGATTCTTACAGGGTTTGGACATACAGCCTGGGATGACTTCAGTAAAAGTAAAGGTGATAATGCCTATAAGCTGCTGAAGGTGGAAAATGAACAGGCAACGGATGTCCCGGTCTGGAACAGAACCAGGGTAAGCATTGCTTAAACTTAAGTCCATGAAAAGATATTAAGAGGTAAAAAATGGCTATATACAAGTTAAAAGAGTTTAAAATCAAATGGGGGATGGTCATTGACTTAGATAAATGCACCGGATGCGGTGCATGCATGATCTCCTGCCAGGCTGAAAATAATATGGCTCCCATGCCGGATGCAACTGACAAGATGTATTCCTTGACCTGGATGCTGGTTTACAGACTGTCTAATGGTAAACCTTTTCCTGAGCATGATGTTGCTTATCTTCCCAGACCCTGTATGCAGTGTGGCAATCCCAATTGTGTTCCGGTTTGTCCGGTTATTGCCACGACAAAAGATGAAGAAGGCGGCATTGTAAGTCAGATTTCGCCCAGATGCATAGGATGCAGATACTGCCAGGCAGCGTGTGCTTATCATTCAAGATATTTTAACTGGCACGATCCAGTCTGGCCCAAAGGGATGGAAAAAACATTAACCCCTTTTACTTCAACCAGACCCAGGGGTGTGGTTGAAAAATGTCACTATTGCCACCACAGGTTCAAAGCGGCCAAAGAAAAGGCCAGATACGACGGCCGGGACCCCATGAAACTTGATGATGGCGAATACGTAACTGCTTGCACTGAAAATTGTCCTACAGGCGCAATTAAATTCGGTGACCTTATGAACCCTGACCATGAAGTATACCATTTGTCCAAAAGTCCTAACGCCTTCAGGCTTCTGGAAAGATTAGGCCTTGATCCTCAGCTTTATTACGTGAGCGAACGGGAATGGGTGCGCCGACAGGGAGATAATTATCTTGAACATGAACCGACCAAAGGAGTCTAAGCAATGATTGACAAAGAATGGCTTCCCGAAGGCGTCGAAAGATGCTCTTTTGGCAAATTTATGGTCTGGATTGGCTTTCTGGGAGTATTTGTACTCCTGGGAGTTTATGCTTCTTACGTAGTATGGTCAACAGGACTTATTACCACAGGGCTGAATAATTATTTTGCCTTTGGTTTGTGGATCGTTTTTGATCTGGCTGTGATTGCCCTGGGTGCTGGTGCCTTTTTCTCAGGATTCCTGTTCTATATTTTGAGAATCGATCAACTCAAAAATATCATCAACCTGGCAGTAATTGTGGGTTTTGTCTGTTACTCCGGGGCCATGATTATTTTGACTCTGGAAGTTGGACAACCCTTAAGAGCCTGGTTCGGATACTGGCATCCCAATGTCCACTCCATGCTGACAGAAGTAATCTTCTGCATCACCTGTTACCTTATTGTTCTTATTATTGAATTTATTCCATTGATTCTTGAAAATAAAAAGCTCAATAAAATAAGATTCCTGCACCACCTGGCTCACAATTTCCATGTGTACATGCCTTTGTTTGCGGGTGTTGGAACATTCCTTTCATTCTTTCACCAAGGCTCCCTCGGTGGTATGTATGGTGTTCTTTTCAGCCAGCCATTTGCATACAGAGAAGGATTCTTTATCTGGCCCTGGACTTTCTTCCTCTTTGTTGCCTCAGCAATAGCATCAGGTCCGGGCTTTACCATGCTTGTGGCAGCCATGATGGAAAAGATCACAGGAAGAAAGCTTGTTGATTTTAAAACCAAGGAACTTCTTGGCAAAATTGCAGGATCACTGCTTTGTTTTTACCTGTTCTTCAAATTTCTTGACACCTGGTATTGGGCTACTGAAACCCTGCCCAGAATGGGATTAACTTTCAGTCAGGTCTATAATGAAGTTTACGGCACATGGCTGTTGTGGTTTGAACTCGGATTGTGCGGTGTTTTACCAGCCATACTGCTTATAGTACCCAAGTTCAGAAAGCAGCCAAGCCTCCTTTATCTGGGCGCCGTCCTGGCTTGTATCGGAGTTGTGATCAACAGGTTTGTCTTTACAGTTCAGACCCTGGCTCATCCGGTCATGCCTTTTGATACCTGGCAGGTGTACGTGCCGGCCTGGACTGAGGTTATGACCTGTATTGAAGTCACAGCATATTGTATCCTGATAATCAGTCTGTCATACAGGTATCTGCCTGTCTTTCCCCAGGAAAGGAAACTTAATGGCTGATTATAATGTTTAATAATTGATTGGATAATTCTAATTAATATTATAAAGGGTTCGCCAGAATATGGCGAACCCTTTTTTTATTGATGAAACTCGTGATTCTGCTAACCATTTGATTGAAAACATCATAATGATCTATGATTATACATTTTTTGAAAAAGTTGAAAAATCCATCTTGATAGCATTAATAATATAAAATATGGGTAATTCAGGATTTTCAAGTTACTATTTAAAAGAAGGAGTGAGCTTGTGGATGTATGCATAGTTGGAACCGGATATGTTGGGTTAGTTACTGCCGCCTGCTTCGCTGAAATGGGAAATAATGTGTATTGCGTGGATATTAATCCTGACGTGGTACAAAGCCTTAACAATGGCAAGGTTCATATTTTTGAGCCGGGTCTCGAGGAACTGGTGCAGAGAAATCATCAGCAGGGGCGGCTTCATTTCACCACCGATATAAGTGAAGGTCTGGCTGGAAGTCTATTTGTTTTTGTGTGCGTCGGAACCCCTCCTGGTAAGGATGGTCGGGCTGACTTGTCCTTTGTTTATCAGGTGGCAAGGGATATCGGCGAAAAAATGGCTGATTATAAAATTGTAGTTGATAAGTCTACTGTTCCAGTAGGTACGGCTGATAAAGTCCGCTCCCTGATCCAGGAGGAACTGGACAAAAGAGGTGAGAAGTTTGAGTTTGATGTAGTATCCAACCCTGAATTTCTCAAAGAAGGTGACGCTGTTTCCGATTTTATGAAGCCTGACAGAGTTGTTGTGGGTACTGATAATATCCGCACAGCCGAACTCTTAAAGGCACTTTATTCTCCTTTTGCCAGGAGCCGGGATAAACTCATTGTCATGTCTGTGCGAAGTGCTGAGATGACCAAGTATGCCGCAAATTGCATGCTGGCCACAAAAATATCCTTTATCAATGAAATCGCTAACATATGCGAAAAGGTAAAAGCTGACGTCGGAGATGTAAGGGCTGGCATAGGCTCGGATCATCGCATTGGCTATCATTTTATCTATCCAGGTGTGGGTTATGGAGGGTCATGTTTTCCCAAGGATGTAAAAGCTCTTATTGGAACAGCCCTGGACTATGATTACAACCCAGAGGTTCTGCAGGCTGTGGACAACCTTAATCACAGGCAGAAGAAAGTTTTGCCTGGAAAGATAATTGATTACTTCAAACCCCAGGGAGGGGTTTCAGGAAAAACTCTGGCGCTGTGGGGGCTGGCATTCAAGGCCAACACCGATGACATGAGGGATGCTCCATCTCTGGAACTTATCAGAGAATTAACTGCTCAGGGAATGAAAATAAGGGCTTATGATCCCGAGGCCGCAGATAGAGCTGCAGTGGAACTAAAAGATAATCCTCTCGTGGAGATCGTCGGCGAACAATATGCTGTGCTTGAAGGAGCCCATGCTCTGGCAGTCGTTACTGAATGGAATCAGTTCCGTAATCCTGATTTTGCAAGAATCAAAAAGGAACTCAAATCTCCATTGATTTTTGATGGTCGAAATCTGTATTCGCCTAGGGAAGTCGCAGATATGGGATTTGCCTATTTCTGCATAGGCCGCTGTCCAGTTGAAAAAAAACTTTAGACCGACCTATACAACTCTGTATTCACGAATTTTCCCAGGTCTTTTTCTGCCCCTCATATTACCGGTCATGGGTGTGAATTTATATTTTTCATACCCTTGACCATGCTTGCCACATTTTGCCTTCTTTGTGTCTTAATCTTTGTTATCCCGTAGCTGTTCAGCAGGATCGAATTAAAAGACCGTCACCTGGGATCTAGTCCAGTGTGACGGGTAAGTCAGTCTGCTGGCCTTTTACGTCATTCCGGCGAATGTCAAAGTCCAGTTCCGGTTGAACACCTGTATATGGTCCATAGTTACGTTATCTTTTAAATTATTATTGATTTTGGCTTGTTTTCTAAAAGTCTTTAAAGTAACGTTAAAGTAAAGTTGGTGGTTTCAAGATGGTTAAAGCGCGACTTAAAGTTGACTGAAAATTGGCTGTTCAGTTGGGCAGGACTTTAAAGGGGGAGGTAAAAAATGAAAAACATTCCTATCAGGATTAAATTGCTTGGGGGATTTTTGACGCTGCTTATTCTTGTCTGTGCAGGTCTTGGCTATATAGCTTACGACAGGTCTTCAAATGCGGTTCTTGGTCAGGTGCAGGAAAATATTCCCCTCATGGCCAGAGATGGTGCGCGGCTCGTTGAGTACCGCATGGACCATCACTTAATCGTTGTTGAGAGCGTTGCCAATAATCAGGCAATAAGGTCAATGGATTGGGATTTACAGAGAAAGGTACTTGAAGAAGAAACCAAAAGGCTGGGGTATCTGGGAATGGGAATAATCTCTACTCAGGGTCAAGCTCGTTATCCTGATGGGTCAACTGCTGAGCTTGGAGACAGGGGATATTTTAAAGAAGCCATGCAGGGCAGGACTGTGTTCTCAGACATGATTATCAGCAGGGTTATTGACAGACCAGTGTTTATTATAGCTTCTCCAATAAGAGGTGATAACAACAGAGTTCAAGGGGTTCTTCTTGTAAGGGCAGACGGCGCAATGCTCAGCGAAATTACAGATAATCTAGGTTATGGAGCATCAGGATATTCGTATATAATTGACGGTAAAGGCGCGTTGATTGCTCATGAAAACAGAGATTTTGTCATGGACCAGCGTAATTTCATTGAAGAGGCCAGAAACAATCCTGAATTTAGAGATTTGGCTGCCATGTTTCAAAGGATGGTTAGAGGTGAATCAGGATTTGATGAATATAATTTTATAGGGACTGATCGATTTTTTGGCTATGCACCCATTGAAGGGACTGACTGGTCTATAGCTGTGGGTGCTATGAAAGATGATGTTTTTGCCCCAATATATGCATTGCAATGGGCCATTGGAATCGCCTCGCTCATTTTTTTCGGTGCAGGCCTGATTATCGCCCTTATAATCAGCAGGTCAATCACCAGTCCTGTCAACTCGTTAATGCATTATGCAGATGCTGTGGCCAAAGGGGACTTGGAGGCGCAGTCTGAGATTAATCAGAAAGATGAAATTGGAAAGCTAAACCACAGCATACAAAGTATGGTCAGATCTTTGATTGAAAAGATGGGTGAGGCAGAACAGCAGTCCGAACTTGCCCAGGCTGAAACAGAAAAGGCACGCATTGCCACAAAGGAGGCTGAAGAAGCCAGGGTGCAGGCTGAAAATGCCAGGCAGGAAGGGATGCTTCAGGCAGCAGCAAGCATTGAAGGAGTGGTTGAGAGGATGACTTCAGCCTCTGAGGAGCTATCTGCCCAGGTTGAGCAGTCAAGCAGGGGTGCGGAAGAACAGAAAACCCGTACCGCAGAAACAGCAACAGCCATGGAAGAAATGAATGCCACTGTATTAGAAGTGGCCAAAAACGCATCCAGTGCCGCCCAGGGGGCTGATCAGGCCAAGGAAAAGGCTCACACTGGTGCGGATGTTGTTTCCAATGCTGTTGATGCCATTAATCAGGTTAATGAACAGGCAGGCAGGGTGAAATCTGAATTAGATGATCTTGGCAGGCAGGCTGAGCAGATCGGAAAAATCATGACGGTTATTGAAGATATTGCTGATCAGACCAATCTTCTGGCCCTGAATGCAGCCATTGAAGCAGCCAGGGCAGGAGATGCGGGCCGCGGATTTGCTGTGGTGGCTGATGAAGTTCGTAAACTGGCTGAAAAGACAATGAGTGCAACCAAGGAGGTGGGACAATCCATTAACTCCATCCAGGAAGGAACAAGAGCAAATATTGAGGGTATGGATAAGGCTTCTGGACTGGTAATGAAGGCAACTGACCTGGCCAATAAATCTGGAGAAGTGCTTAAAGAAATAGTTGTTCTTGTGGAAGAAGCTGCAGACCAGGTTCGTTCCATTGCCACGGCAACAGAAGAACAGTCTGCGGCAAGTGAAGAGGTTAACAGAAGTATTGAAGACGTAAACCGGATTTCTGCAGAAACCAGTGATGTAATGAATCAGTCAGCAATGGCCATTTCTGAATTGGCCAAGCAGGCTACTGAACTGCAGAATCTGGTAGATCAACTTAAGGAAAAACAGTAAGTTTATGGATATGCTCAATCCATAGTTATTTCTGTCATGTTTAGAAACTTGGCATCACAGCCTGGGAAAAAGTGAAGCCCGCCTTTGAAGGGGCGGTAATGAATTCCCCCGGATCATGAAATCTCTGCACACTAATAAGTGTTCAGGCCCAGGAAGAGCTGCTTAAAAGCGAGGAGCGTTTTAGAAGGATTACTGAAGGTTTTACAGATTATCTTTACACTGTGAGGGTGGAAAAATCCAGGGCTGTGGAGTCAATGCACAGTCCATCCTGTGAGGCTGTAACAGGATATAGTGCCGAGGAATTTGCAGCTGATCCCTATCTCTATATTAAAATGGTCAGCCCTGAATATTATGCGTGCCTGGATGCAGCGAACTGGGAACATAAATCTACTCGCAATGTATTGTACTTGACGACCCTTTCTGATTAAGTAATAGATAACTGAGACTTAAATACGATGATCAGGTCCGGGGCAAAGTAAATCAAGCCTGGATTTTACCGGAAGTAACTGCTTTAATGAGGTAATCCTTATCAAACAGAATAATGGACTGAGTACGTCCTTCGTGGCCCTTGCAGCACTGTGCTGGGGACTGTCGGGAGGGGTTGCCGGCATTCTTACGGCCCAGGGCTGGGATCCTGTTGTGGTGTCATTCTACTGGGGCGCCATAGGTTTTTTGTTCGTAATCATCTGGTTATGGATTCGTCCGCGCGGCAGCGGCCTGAAAAGTGTTCGACTATGGTTCTGGTCGGCCATTGCCGGGGTGGGCGTAGCTGGTAACCTGGCATTTTACTTGGTAAGCATAGCAGAGGGCAGTGTCGCGGTTGCGGTTACCCTGATGTACTGCGCCCCGGTGTTCGTCTATCTCATATCCTTTACTCTGAAGTTAGAAAGACCGGCTCTGTTCAAGTGGGCTGCTATAGCTATGGTAATGTTTGGAGTGATGCTGCTCACAGGCATCTACCAGGGTGGATCAGGTGATGTCACGCCCCTGGCCCTCAGTGCAGGATTGCTTTCCGGCCTGTCCTATGCGGTGTTCATCTTTGGCTTTAAGTATGCAGCTCCCCACGGCAGTCCTCAAGCGATTCTTGTGATTGCCCTGGCCGTGTTAACGATCATACTTATGTGCCTGAGCGATGCTGATCAGGCTCTGGCAGTTCTGAAAGCACCGAGTTGGCCATTGTTTGTGATCTTGGGAGTACTTGGCACCGGCCTGTCTTTTATCCTTTATATCATCGGGCTGAGACACACTACTCCCTCAGTTGCCTCTATAGTAGCGATGGTCGAGCCGGCCACGGCTTCGTTATTCGGTGTTGTGATTTTAAATGAAACTCTGGCCTCATCCCAGGTATTTGGCATGGGACTGATTCTGGTCACTGTTACAGGCCTGAGTTTGTATTCCAGCGCTCGAAATAAACCTCGTATGGCCAGACAGATTGTTAGATAGTTTCCATCCGGGAAGTCTTTCTTTCCGGATGTTGAAGCTGCTGGTTTTCTTTCCGGAAACGAGGACTTCTTTCTTTTGGCAAGGAAATCAATAAATTTTTCAGGTATCCTGATTATAAGCACTCTTTTTTTACCCTGCGAAAATTTTATCGGGTATGTATGAATGTGTTCCTTCAATGACTTCAATTCCGGCCTTAACCTTGATTTTGGTTATTATATTGTCAGCATGGGGGCAGTGATCAGAAATACAAGGACCAATATGTACTCTGGTAGGTATTTCATTGAGCGGGGCATTTCATAACTTGACCTGGGCAAGCCTGGTAATAATAGTTGCACCCGGACAGTCCCCGCAACTTAAAAGTCCCAGTATCTGGGCATCCTCAGGATAGTTGCTGAACATGGCTTCCCGTCGGTTAAAGGCAATAAGACACCTGGAGCAACCTATGCAAACCTCGTTCATGGCCCTTGCATGCAGATAATGGACAGTCTGGAATTACAGCGAGAGTTGAACACCACCCTGCACGAGGCCTACCTGTCGTTAATCAGTCACAGGATGAACGCTGTCATGAAGGTTTTGACCATCATTGCCACCATTTTCATTCCCTTGACCTTTATTGCAGGAGTGAATGGAATGAATTTTGAGTAAATGCCTGAGCTGACCTGGAAAGCAGGCTACTTCATCTGTCTATTTTCCAGACCCGACACCGGGCAGGACAGGCTTAATCCCAGATTTGAGCAGATAATCATCCAGCGTGGCTGAGCAGAAATTCTCCTGCCCGGTATTCTGACCAGTAGATGTTTTTCCGACCGGGAAGATGAAAGCCCACGTGTCCGCCGTAGTCCGGGATTTCCAGAAAAAGCAGCGGATTTCCCTCAGCCTGTTTATGGGGAAAGCAGGAAGGGGTCAGAAATGGGTCGTCCAGTGACTGGACCACCAGGCTGGGAATTTGGATACGGTTCAGAAACTGAAGGCATGAAGCCTTGGCATAATAATCTTCTGCGTTCTGGAATCCATTCAGAGGAGCAGTGTAATAATTGTCAAAATCGTGAAAACTCCATGTCTTTTTCAGGTTCCTTGCATCCACCACCGAAGGGAACATTTCAGCCTTCAGGCGGATCTTCTGTCTGAGCCCACGCATAAAATACAGAACATAAAAACGGTTTGCTCCATAGTCCAGCTTTGTTGCTGATCCGGACAAATCACAGGGAACGGAAAGTGCTGCAGCAGCCCGAACCTGGGAAGGGACCCTATCTGGATCTTCACCCAGGTATTTGAGCAGTTGATTACCTCCCATACTGAATCCAACAGGGAAAACCCGCTGGTATCCTTTATGGATGACATGGCGGATAACTGTATCCAGATCATCGGTCACTCCGCTGTGATACAGGCGGGGCAGGCGGTTAGGCGTGCCTGAACAGCATCGAAAATTCAAACATACCGCGTCCAGTCCGAGCTGGTTCAAGCGCCTGGCCATACCAAGGGGATACTTCTTACGCGAATTGCCTTCCAGACCATGGCTTATAACAGCGACCCCCTTTTTACCGGAATGCGGGGACAGATGCCAGTCAATATCAAGAAAGTCACCGTCCGGGGTGTCTATACGTTCCCGCACAGGTGCAGTATCCGGCATCGGTCGGAATAGGGTGGTATATATAGTGTGTATGTGTCCATTTTTAAGGGGAGAGACAGGGGTGTACTTTGGGACCGGTAGAACAGGCATTTTTTTGTTCCTGGTTTTTATGATTTTTCTGTTATCTGACTGTACTACTGCCCATGTTTCTGGCTATGCAGAGACTCAATCTTCCTATGCCTACTAACTCCCGGTTGCGGCACACTGGGAGCTGTATCTATTATCCGGATAAAACTTTTTCTACAATTAAAAAATTATGTTATGCTCAAAAAAATGACCCTGACCAACCATGTCACTTTGTAACTGTTCAAGAAGTCAGGCAGTTTATGGGCTGTGTTAAGAAACTTGTATTTCTATTTAAAATGTGATTAGAAATGTCTGGGTTTGTTGGAATCAGGCCTCTCAAAAAATCAAACTTTTTTGTAAAGTAAAGATTTGCTGAACATGCATTTTGTATCAACAAATTTAACCAAATGGAAACCCATGCAGCCTGTATTAATATTATTTTTCAAGTCCAGGGCAGTTATATTTAGAATGAAGCTGCCTGAAATGATGTTTATTGTATTGCTTTGGCTTGCATTCATTCCTGCAAGCCTTAAGGCGGATGACCAGGGCTATCTTGTTTTTGAAGTCCAGACAAAGCAAGTAGTCAATTGTTACGAAGCAGTGGGGACTATCCGCCCCAGGGAAGATCCTGCAGTCAGTTCTCAGGTTCAGGAGGAGGTCATTGAAGTTCTGGTCAATCCCGGTGATGAGGTGCATCCTGGAGAGCTGATGGTCCGCTTAGATAAAAGAAAATATAAAAGCCGCCTTAATCAGGACATGGAGCAGTTTCAAGCTGCCGGGGCTGCAGTAAAACGGGCTGAGCAGCAGTCAGCCAAAGTCAAAGCCTTTCTAAATGAAATATCTCAGGATTATGAAAGATATCAGTATCTTCATTCCAGAGACGTGATTTCCAGACAGGAATATGAAAGGGCTGCCTCGGCATATTATCAGGCAGCAGCTGATTTTGAACAGAGCCTTATGGCCATACAGGAAGCTAACTTTAATAAAGTCGCAGCTCAGGAAAAAACCGCTGAACTCAAAATGTTTCTGGAATATACAGAAATCAGATCTCCGGGTAGGGGTCAAGTGGTTCAAAGACTGGTTCATCCCGGAGATATGGCATCTCCTGGTAAGGTTTTGCTCATTCTTCAGTCCAGGCACATGCT
>PWPY01000248.1 GCA_003558575.1 Desulfonatronovibrio sp. | reverse complement strand
TGCAGGTCTGGTATGTGTTCAAGCCTTAGAAAACGTTGGAGTTGAGGTAATTCCTATTTACTGTGAGCCTGATGGGGATTTTCCCAACCATCATCCAGATCCCACAGTCATGAAGAACAACGCAGATTTGGTTGAAACTGTTGTCCGTGAAAAAGCTCAACTTGGAATAGGTCTTGATGGTGACGGGGACAGGATCGGAGTCGTAGATGAAAAGGGAAAAATGATATACGGGGATCAGCTCTTAGCCATTTATGCAAGGGATGTTTTGGAACAAAACCCTGGAACAAGTGTTATAGGTGAAGTAAAGTGCTCACACCTTTTGTTTAGTGATGTTGAAAAGCATGGCGGTAAGCCAATAATGTGGAAAACAGGGCACTCTCTTATCAAAGCCAAAATGAAAGAGGTAGGTTCCCTGCTGGCAGGCGAGATGAGCGGACATATGTTTTTTGCCGACAGATATTTCGGGTTTGATGATGCCATATATTCAGCCCAGAGATTAGTGGAGATTGTCGCCAAAAAAGCAGGTGTTCCAGTCAGCTCATACTTAGATGATTGGCCTGTTACCTTTAATACGCCTGAGATACGCATGGAATGTCCTGATAAAATCAAATTTGAAGTTGTAAAAAAAGCTCAGGATTATTTCCGGGAAAAATATTCCATAGTTGATGTGGATGGTGTCAGGATAACTTTTGAAGATGGTTGGGCTCTTTTGCGTGCATCCAATACCCAGCCAGTTCTGGTGCTTCGTTTTGAGGCTGAATCTGAACAGCGTCTTGAAGAATTTCGAAAAATAGTAGAAGAGCCGTTAAAGGGATGGATAAAAGACCTTTCCTGATTATGCGTAAAGTTTTTTATATTTTCCTGATCCATATTCTGGTTCTTGGTTCTTTGTGGGTATGGCGCAATCACCAGGATGGTGAATATTTTTCTGAGGTAATTAACTTAGAAAATGGAATACAGGTTTATCTTGGAATAACAACCTATGACGATTCTTCATCCCTGGGAATAGAAGTCTGTTTTGATAAGGAGAATATTTCCAAGTCTCGTATTCAAAACTCTTTGGCAGGTTTTTTCTTAATGAAGCCGGACAGCCTGTCTTCAGGTTTTGAGGATGCAAAATATGGTTTAACCTGCTACACCATGAATTCTGCCGATGAAGAAAACCTGTTGACGGACAACCAATAAAGCCTGATGTCAGGCCAGATCAGGACAAAAAATGATATTTTCTCCCACGGTAAAAGGCAGGCGAAACGCCACCTTGCGTATGCTGATGCTCATTATCCTGTTTGTTGGTGTTGGTTATCTTTTCTGGAAAAATTATGAGCGCTCCATGGATACCATTCAAACCAGGCATTTAGTGCAGGATGAGACCCAATCTTTAGACAAGGAAACGGTTCAGGAGATTGTAGCCTTTTCCTCAAGCCTTCAGCAAAGGTTTGGCATGTCGCTCCAGGTCAAAATTTTTGAGGGATTTGTTATTACCCCTCGTGAAGATTCCAAGATTATTTTCATTGGCTTAAGTCCTCGTTACAAGGAGTCCAGCATAAAATTTCCTCCATTAATGCGCAGGGCTCTTCCTGAGGAGTTTTTGACCCATATAACACAAGAGCATTTTGATGAGTTCTGGGAGAATGGCAATTGGCAGCAGGGGATTGTTCAGGCTTTAAATAAAATTGGAGAGGAGTTGATTAAAATTGAAAAAGGAGAATAATGCTGCAGGCAATGATAAGCCTGAACTCAGGATATATACTGATGGTGCATGTCTAAAAAATCCCGGTCCAGGTGGTTATGGAGCCGTACTCCTGTATGGAGATAAAGTTAAAGAGATCGCCAAGGGCTTCCCTGATACAACTAATAATAGAATGGAGCTTCTCGCAGTCATTTCAGCTCTGGAGACCCTTAATTATCCGTGCAGTGTAAACGTATTTACTGACTCACAATATATTGCCAAGGCTATCAATCAGGGCTGGCTTGCAAAATGGCAACGTAATGGTTGGAAAACATCTACCAAAACTGACGTTAAAAATAAAGATCTCTGGCAGAAAATGATACCACTTTTAAAAACTCATTCTGTAAAATTTAACTGGGTTAAAGGTCACAGTGGTGATTATTATAATGAACGATGTGATGATCTTGCCCGGGATGCAGCCTTGGAAATTGCAGCTGAGTACGGAACCTCCTGATGTAGATTTTGTAATCAGCTGCGTCTCACCCTGGCGGGACGCAGCTGAAACGTGAGGCGAAGCCTATTCTATTTTTTAAGGTTGAGGGTTTCGCTGATATAGTGATAATCAAGAGATGAATTGACTAACTGGCTTCCATGCTGGATTTTAATTACATCCCTGAGCTTGTGCCTGGACAATAGAGTATCCATTTCTCTGGCAACCGAATATGTATCATCTCTGACCATGATTATAGGTATTCCCAATACTTCAGACCTGGTGAGGATTATATCATTGGGATAAAGGTTTCCTGTGAGAATCAGGCATTGGGTATTCCCTTCAAGGGCCACGAGTTGAACATCAGACCTGTCACCACCGACTATAACTGCCGATCTTTTGCTTTTCTTAAAGTGCAACATGAAGTTTTCTACCTGCATGGTGCCAATAACAAAATTTTCTACAACCTTATCTCCTTTATCCTGAGCAGAGATGATTTTGCCCCCAAGTCTTGAAGCCAGGTCAGAGACTTTGATGGCACCCATCAATGGGTCTCTTGCAATGGAACCCAATACCTTAATGTTATTTCTTTCGAGAAAGGGGATAAGTACCGAATTAAGTTCCTCGCTGAAGTAGGGAGGGATATCATTGAGAATGGCTCCAAGCATGAGTTCACCCAGCGCATCCTTAAGAACTGTAATGTAGTCGTAATTGAGTTCTTTATTGAAACGGTCAATGACGATGGTTTTCAAGTCTAAAGATCTGGCTACGTTTATTCCGTCCAAACCGCAATATTTTCCTGAATACATGCTTCCTGAACCGGAAACAATCATAATGTCTTTGCCTTGACTGAGTTCCTGGTAGTTTTTTTTAATTACAGGCAGAAGGTCATCACACTCCCCTTTAAATGCCTTGATTTTAAAGTCCTGGTCAACAAGTACTGGTGTAACCTTTGAAGGATCTTCAGATAGACCCAGAACGTCCTGCACAAAAAAGGCATCCTCATCCCCAATCTTGCCATCAACTTCCCTGGGCAGGACACCTACTGGTTTCATGTAGCCGACATTATATCCCATCTTCTGGAATTTTTTGCCTAAGGACATGGCAATCATATTCTTTCCTGAGTATCCACTGGTAGAACCTATATATAGCCCTAACATAAGCATCCTCCTTAGTTTTTCAGTGTTTTTAAGATTGCGTTCTTTAGTGGATATCACCACGCTGACAGGGCAATCTTCATCCTGATGCAGGCTTTTCTTAAGGACAAAAAATGTGGTGATATGTTCCTATTTTCTAAAGCTACAAACTGGATAAAGACTTTTAGACAAGAAATTAGATGAATGGGCAGTATGCATCGGTAAGAGGAATACTTTAGAATTTCTGAAAAATTTTCAATAACCTATATCTAATCAAATACCTTTGGGATTGACCGTAATCAATTTGTATGTAAAAAAGTTTTCAATATTTTGACATTAGACTATTCATAATCATTTTTATCAGTATTGAATTCATAATGCTTGTGACCTCAAATTTCCTGTCATACCTTTGTTAAACAAACTATTTAGCTGTAGAACTATTATTGTTAATTATGGATAATTGCGATATTTTACAAAAAAAACTTGGATATTTCTTTAAGGACGAAAGCCTGTTGCAACTGGCCCTTACCCATAGTTCCTATGCCAATGAGCACGGCCTTGAACACAATGAGCGCCTTGAATTTCTGGGGGATGCTGTTTTGGAACTATGTATATCCAGAATACTCTTTTATGGATTTCCCAGAGCGTCTGAAGGACATTTGACTAAACTAAGAGCCGGCCTGGTAAGCGAACCTTCCTTAGCCAGAGTTGCAAGGTATCTGGATCTTGGTGGCTATATATCTCTTGGTAAAGGTGAGGAATCTCAAGGTGGCAGGGCAAGGGATTCTGTTCTGAGCGATACCTTGGAGGCTATTTTGGGAGCTGTTTACTTAGATTCGGGATACGATGAAGCTCACAAATGCATCAAAAAAATTTTTAAGGATTTTATTCCCGAGAGTGTTGAGCTGCTTCCCAAGTACAAAGATTACAAAAGCAGACTGCAGGAAGCAACTCAAAGTCTTTTCAAGGCCAGGCCAGTATATGCTTTATTGGAAAGTACAGGTCCGGAACATGAAAAACTCTACAGAGTGCAGGTAGAGTTGCCCAATGGTACGAAGGTAGATGCCACTGCAAGCAGTGTTAAAAAGGCAGAGCAAAAAGCGGCTGGAGAGGCCATAAAAGAACTGTCAAGATCTTCCTGAGTTGGAAAATATAACCATTATTTTTTTAAAGGGCCGGAAGTACCGGCCCTTTTTGTCTTTGGTCTTCACTCAGTCCTTTTTTATCCCTGGATCAACTGCATGGCCATTCTTGGCAAAGCATTAGCCTGAGCGAGCATGGCTACTGCTCCCTGGGTCAGGATCTGGTTACGGACAAATTGAGTCATTTCTACTGCAACATCCACATCAGATATGCGTGATTCTGCAGCCTGAAGGTTTTCAGATTGGATTGTAAGGTTGGTGATGGTATTTTCCAGACGATTCTGCAGGGCACCAAGGCTGGCCCGCATTTTATCCTTGGAAATAATGGCCTCATTAATGGCGTCCAACGCTGACTGAGCGTTCGCTTGTGTAGAAATATTATGCCCTGCCGCTGATGGACCGGCGTTGTTTCCGACTTTCAAAGCTGAAGCAGTGGAGTTGCCAATGGAGATATAATAGTAATCCTCCTTGGCATCGTTACCTATTCCGAAGTGGACTTTAAGGGGACCTGTAGAAGTTAAGCCCGAGCCATCATGATCATTTTTCCAGTTTGCAGGATTGCTGTTTGCAGTAGAAACACTAAGGTTTCCATTGAGCAAATATATGCCGTTAAATTTTGTTGCACTGGCGATTCGCGTTATTTCCGAGGCCATGGCCTGGTATTCAGAGTCAATGATCAGCCTTTGATCTGAATTGTAAGTACCAGTGGCAGCCTGTTCAGCAAGCTCTTTCATTCGAATGAGCTTTTCATCAATAACCTGAAGAGCGCCGTCAGCGGTCTGAATCATGGATACCGCATCATTGGCGTTTCTTATTCCCTGTCCCATGGCTGCGATATCAGCCCGCATAAGTTCCCTGATTGCCAGACCTGCAGCATCATCCGCAGCTGTTCCTACTCGAAGACCCGATGAGAGACGCCTTGTGGATGTTCCCAGGCGACCATAAGCTTCAGAAAGATTTCTGGTCGCATTAAGTGCCATTAAGTTTGTATTGATGACCAAAGACATAGGATTTACCTCCTTGATTGTTTTTAAACTTCAAAGCAAGCAGTGTGCCGTATGTAAAAAAAGTTATTATATTAACATGTTGCGTAGCATTGCTTTGTATTTAAAGATTATAAAGTCAAAATAAGGACAAATTTTCCTACCTGAAATCGCCCGACTAACTGGATAAGGATTTTTTCAGCAGACAGCTAAGATGTCTGTAAAAGACCCTGCTTAATGGCCCAGGAAATAATCAGTCTGGAAATATCCTGATCCAGGTCCAACGTCGCACATAGTCTGGCTATTAATATTGGAGTTTTAATAGGGGCACGTGAAAGAAACAAAAGCATTCTGATTTTTTCTTTATCAATGAAGTGAGATAACCCGGAATATATGACAAGATGGTCCTTTTCCCGGTAAACTGCCCGGCCCAGTTTGCTCAGGCTGACAACCGAATTGATCCAGCAGTCCGTAGTGTAATGGGAGAAAATATCAGAATATGAAGTATGGACAGGATGTTTTTGATCTTTGAGGGGCTTTAGCTCATCTAAATTGTTAAGTTCTTCCCAGAATGAAATATATGATTGTATGATTTTGTCCCACGTGTACTGAGAAGCATTTGCCTTACCATTATCCCCAATCGCTTTACGCAAGCCTGGTTCAGCAATGAGCCTGATCAGGGTTTTTGCCAGAACGTGCAGATCAAACCCGCAGCTTTGGGCCAGCAGAAGATGTGATTCACTGTCGAATATAAGCGGAGCCAGATCATCGATGTATTCGGTTCTGTCAGGACCAAGAGTAGGGATAAGGAGACCATTTTCATTATGGGCAATCAATTCTCTGTATCCATTGTAGTCTGATGCGATAACAGGGAGGCCTGCAGACTGGGCCTCAAGGATGGTTAGGCCAAAAGTTTCCTGGGGATTGTCTGACATGCTCAAAAATATATGAGTATCCCTTAACAGCAGTTCCTTGGTCTGTTCATCTGGGTTGGGAATTATTTCTAATTCAACTCCGATATTTTTCGCAAAAAGTAACAACTTTTTTATTGTGTCATCCTTTTGATCTACTCCTCCGGCCAAAATCAGCCTCACTGCATTTGTGTCCAGTCCATAAATCTTTGCCAATTGAAAGCTTTTAAGTATGGGGAGGAGATCCATCTTTGAATAACATGATATTCTTCCAAAACAGAGGATGTTTATTTTATCATCAGGAATAAATTTTTCTGTGGACTGGATTGATTTACCACCATGATTTTTTCCAGAATCAATACCCAGGGGGATATGTTTAAGAAGAGGGGGCATAAATCTATTATCTAATCCGTATTCTATTCTTAGGTTATCAAAGTATTTTTTAAGGACCTGACGGCCGCAATCTGATGAACAGACAATAGCATCTCTGACTGACCATCCAGGCCAGAGTTGCTTTAAAAGCATGTGAGAATAATTGCTGTAACTCAGGCTGTGAGTTACACTGGTAACAGGAAATATTCTCTCACTGTATTTGTTTCTCAGTCTGGCAAGATGCGCTGGATAATTAATACAGTCTGATAGATGAAACACATGGTATGGGTGGGCTGAAATATTCTGAATGAGATTTATTCTTGGGAAAAAACTGATTTTGGAAAGGGTAGTTTTAAATTTTTTTCTAAAATAATTTTGACAATGAAAGGCAATTTTTTCCGAAGAAACAAAGAAATGATATTCATCATAAGGATCAAGCCTTAAAAGGGCATTTAAAAACCCGGTATTGGCTACAATTCTACCTAAGAATGGACCAGGCTCGTAAAATGGATCAAGGGTTCCCCAGATTTTTTTTTTCATTTGTTTCTCATTACTTTTATTAAGATATATGTATCAATTCACCACATTGCTTAGAAATATACATACCGCATACAAGTTTTGTTCCAGCAGGTAAATTTTTCATGGCTCTATTGTTGCATCAAGCTCCAAAACAGACAAAAGGAGCTGGTTATGCGTCAAAAACCTACAAAATTCTGGTTGTTAAATTTGCCTCAGGAACTGTCCAGTGAAATTGAACAGAGTCTTCCAGGTAATTCTCGGATTAGTAAGGTTGGTTCCGTAGAAGAGATAAACCTTGACCATCCTGACCCATTGGAGGCTTCTATAGTTTTCGTGACCCCTGACACACTTAATGAGGTGAATGATTATGGGGAAAGATCACTAATTGAACATCATAATATTCAACGGGTTCTTATAATTGATGGTCATAATAGGTTGGATAAGGCTGATATTAATGAGATGGGATCATTTTTGGGAATAATTCGCAGGCCTGTTACCAAAAAATCTTTGAGGGAAGTCAGGGATAAAGCTGTTGAAATTCAAGAGCTCTATACAGACCTGCATTTGATGGCCAGGGAAATTTCATTGGACCGGGAACTTCTGGCCAGGAAAAACGTTCAGTTAGAATTTCTTAATAGAATTTTGACAAGATCATCATCTTCTTTGAATGTTGAAGAAATTCTGACAATAGCCAGGCAGGAGCTCTCAGAGTTTACCCAGGCCTGCGGACTTGCGGCCATATTCTGGAAAAGCAACGATCAAAAAGAAATTACTGCTGAGCTTTATCTCCCTACTATTGAGGACAGATCTAATGCAAGTAAATGGGAGGAAACACTTCTCGCAGTTCCTGAGAGGTTTATTCAAAAGAAAGTGAGTAGTTATAAAAAAATAAATATTTCCAGCAAGAAAAATTTGATAACCAGAAATCCGAATCCTTTAAAACAGATACTTATACCTCTTTATATAAATAATAGAGCCTTTGGGGCAATTATAATCATGGCTGATAAGAACCTCAAGCTTGGAAGGGATCAGCTCCAGATAATCAATAGTGCCGGTAATCATCTGGCACTTGCCTTGAGGAATGCACTTAAATACAGAGATCTTAAAAAAGAAGCTGATTTTGACGGGCTAACCAGTGTTTACAATCGTCAACAATTTGACAAAAAAATGAGGGTTGAGCTCAAACGTCATCAGAGACAGGCCACACCACTGAGTCTCATTATGCTTGATCTTGATTATTTTAAAAACCTTAATGATACTTATGGTCATGTAGCCGGGGATATGGTTTTAAAAAAGATTGGCTATCTGTTGGGAAGTACCGTCAGAGAGACTGATTTTTCAGCAAGATATGGAGGAGAAGAGTTTGTTGTTCTTCTTCCTGAAACAACTGAAGAGCAGGCATGGCTATTGGCCGAGAGGTTACGTCAAAAGATAAGCAGAACAAATTTTTTTCATGAAAACGAAAACTTTAATGTTACCGCCAGCATAGGTGTTGCATCCATAAAGCCGGGACCACTTACACCCGGGGATACCCTTGTAATCCAGGCAGATCAGGCCCTTTACTTAGCTAAAAACAGCGGCAGGAATATGGTTTGTACTTCTGCTGACTTATGTGTGGGAGAAGCTGTATCAGGCTGATTGTTTGCAATCATCTCAAAAGTGCCATAACTTTTTCTCAAATCTGAAGTTTACAAACAGAGCAAAAAAGCTTTATACAAAATTTCTTGTGCATTGTAATTTTGTTCTGCCAAAAAAACTCTGGTTGAACCTTCAAGAAGGGAAATAGATTTATGGATACAACTGATATCGCAATTATCGGGCAGGGCCCGGCGGGTTTATCTGCTGCTATCTATACTGCTCGTGCCGGTATGAAAACCATGGTTCTCGGATGCGCTCCAAAGGTGGCGGGAGACTATGACATTGATAACTATTTTGGTTTTCCAGAATCCATTACCGGAAAAGAGCTTATTGAACTGGGTTGCAGACACGCCAAAAAATTTGGTGCGGTATTGCGCTGTGAAAAAGTCTTAGGAATTCATCAAAACAGCGAAGGTGATTTTGATATCAAGACAGATAAATCCAGGGTCTCTTGTAAATCTGTTATCTTAGCCACTGGAGTAAGCAGGGTCAGGCCTGGAATCGAGAACATATCTGAATATGAAGGCAAAGGTATTTCTTATTGTGTAAGCTGTGATGGTTTCTTTTATAAAAATAAGAAGGTCATTGTTCTTGGTGAAGGTGTTTTTGCTGCAAACCAGGCTCTGGAGCTCAAAAACTATACTCCTCACGTAAGTATCTGCTACCAGGGAAAAAAAGAAAAAATTTCGGAAGAATATAAAGCATTACTCCAAAAAGAAGATATATCCGTTCTACCTGGAAAAGTAGTCCGGCTCAAAGGTAAAAATTATATTGAACAGGCCGAATTTGACAACAACGAAATAATTAGCGTTGATGGAATTTTTGTGGCCATGGGCGAGGCCTCTTCTCTTGATTTTGCTTATACCCTCGGCATAACCACAAAAGGTGTATTTATTGAGGCTGATGACAAACAGCACACAAATATCCCAGGTGTTTTTGCCTGCGGAGATTGTGTGGGAAGGTTTCTCCAGATAAGTGTGGCTGTTGGTGAAGGGGCTATAGCAGGTCATTCAGCCATAAGCTTTGTCAAGGATAAATCCAGATAAACCCTTACTATTAATAAGCCAATATGTCTGATTTTGTTTTCAAGCTCACAGATTCTGAAAAGAAATATCTTAAAGAAATTGCTTTGATCAGCATAAGGTCAAATTTTGAAGATGGATTGGAGCTTCCTGAACCTCCAACTGACAGAATGGTTGAGAGGCTTGGAGCTTTTGTTACTTTAAAAATTAAAGGCAGGCTCAGGGGGTGCATCGGTAATATTATCGGAGATGCACCACTTTGGAAGACTGTTGTAAAAATGGCTGCGCAGTCTGCATTTAATGACCCCAGATTCCCCCCTCTTACACAAGAAGAATCAGAACTTATTGAACTCGAGATTTCCATTTTAAGTCCTGTAACTTTGGTAGATGATCCTTTATCCATTATTCCAGGCAAACATGGCTTACTCATAAGAAAAGGCCATTACAGTGGTTTATTGTTGCCCCAGGTTGCTGCGGAGTGGAAATGGGACAGGGAGCAGTTTCTATCCAATACATGTCGTAAGGCAGGTCTTTCCCAGGAATGCTGGAAAGATAAGAATACAGAAATATTCTGGTTTCAGGCAGAAGTTTTTTAGCATATTTTATTTAACAGCAGGTGAATTATGAGTGAAAATAAAATTATTCAGGATAAAGAAGGTACGTTTCAGATCTCCTGCTTTTATGTGGGCGAAGCATTGTGCGGGATCGATATAAGTTTTGTGCAGGAGATCAATAAGCAGGTGTTGTTTACCTCAGTTCCCCATTCTCCTGACTATGTTGTGGGAATTATGAATTTAAGGGGAAAAATAGTAACCATAATTGACCTTGGCAGGAAGCTGGGGATAAAGTCTTCAGCTGAGATCACTGATAATACTCGAAGAATTATTGTCAATTCTG
>PWPY01000109.1 GCA_003558575.1 Desulfonatronovibrio sp. | reverse complement strand
AATGGATTTATCAAGTCCAGGGTAAAATTCATGATTCCCAAGCACACCGTACTTACCATATGGAACAGTCAGCTTTGACAATTGCAATGCTTCATCATCTAACCACTCTAAGTGATCATTTACAACATCTCCTCCAAAAATTATCAGATCAGCCTCTTGCTTCTGGATGAGTTTAATAAGTTTTTTCAAGCGAGTTGAAGATTTCTGGACTCCAAGGTGGAGATCAGAAAGAAAAACCAGCCTTATATCCTGCCTGATTTTTTGAGATTCAAACTTGTAACTTACAACTTTCACCGGCTTTGATGCTTCATAAAAACCGTAAACCACCACCAGAACGCAGGTTAGAGCAATACCTATGGCAACCCTGGAAGAAATAGCAGGCCAGATTTTCTGGATAAAAGGCCAGGTAATTATCTGCACCAGAAATACTAACAGCTGGAAAACGAAAAGATAAAATATAATTGCCAGCCAGGTATAGGTAACTTGCCAGAATGAGTAGACAAAAAATTGGGGTAAGGTAAGTGGAAGGTAATGTGATATAAGCGGGGTCAAGGCCATTATCAGGCAGAAAATATAGCCTGCAGCGGTAGCCTTGGGGCTCAAATAAAGCTGCTTAACAAATCTGAACCATACAAAAATATGCATGGAAAGATAGACGGAAAAAAAGGCAATAAAAAATAGCATAAGATTAAATTAACAGTATAAAAGATATAGAATTTTTGTAACTGCTCACCACATTTGCAATAAAACTATTAAAGCAACCTGGATTCCGGCTTTCGCCGGAATGACGGAAAAGGGCAACTACCTGCGTTAACCGTCACCCCGGTCCCGGATCGAGTCCGGGATGACGGATCCGGGGTGCATGTCTTTTTATTTGACCTTGCTGAACAGTTACGAATTTTTTATAGATAAGAATAAAGATTGCATCTTGAAGTTGGCAACCTTTTTCTGAACAGTGGGGTCTATACTTTATCAAAGTATGGCCAAACTGCTTCTTGAGGATAATTGGAGCCTGAGCTATTATCCAGCTGTAAAACCTGGTACAGGATAAGTCAGATATTCTTCTTATCTTGAGTAAGTCTTTGTTTCCCTTAATCTACTTGAACTCTCAGGTAAACCCAAAATGTGGACAGCTACATACAATTAACACCACATGATAGATTCCTCTGAAAAAATAAATACCTGTTTTCAGGCAGCAATAGATCAGCGCTCCAAGTTCATTATTGCCCTGCCCAAGGAAATAAGCAGTATCTCAGGCATTGAGGCTTCCCTTGAAGATCTTGATGCTTCCTACCTTTATCTTGATGCTTCAGCTTTGGATAAATTCAGCCCCAGATGGGAAGGGATTGAAATTATATGCTATTTCAGGCTGGTTACCAAAAAGGAACCACGCAAGGAAATGTTTTTTAATTTCTCCTCTATCATTTCAAATCTTGAAAAAAGCAGAATTGGCGGAAGCAAGTTTCGACTGAACCTGCCCACAGTACTTAAAATTGGTCAGAGACGGTCAAGTCTCAGAGTGGACTTGAATCCTAAGCATTTACTGGGCTATTCCATCTGGAGTGAGGATAAGTTTATCAGGACGGCATCCAAGGAAAATAAAAAAGGACTGCACAAGCCCCTGGCATGTGTCGACCACATCAGGTCCGGTTTAATCAGGATTATTGATATTTCAGCAGGTGGACTAAAGAAAAGACTTAAAGCACAAGCTTTGAATGAACTTGGCATGAAATGGAAAAAAGGCCAGTCAATGATAATCTGGATGGTTCTGCTGGAGCCAGATAATGGTAACAAGGAGCAGTTCTGGCTGAAAGCCAAGATTAAGTACTTATATGAGGATTATGTTTCAAAAGATATGGACCTGGGCATTGAGTTCAAAAGTTTTGGACAGATTACTCCTGATAAAAAAATGAAATGGCATAAGGTCAAAGACCACAGTATCGACAAGATCGGTAACTGGACCTACCAGAGATACCTGGAGGAATATCGCCAGGGCTTGGTTTAAATGCGGGGCATGACAATTTTTTTTAAAACAAAAAAAGGCCTGCTTCTTGTTTTTGTCTTGCTGTTTATCAGCATACTGTTTGCGGGATTAAAATATTTTGAAAGAAATCTGGAAGATAAAGTTCAGGATTTTGTCGCCCATATTGAAAGGCTTGACCTGAATTATTCAGGCATCAGTGCAAATCCACTGACAGGACAGATTATTCTCATGGAACCAATAATTACCTATGGTCGTAATATTGTTGTTCCGGCTCAAAGCATAACTGTTCAAGACCTGGCGTTCAAGCAGGGACAGCCTGTCAGGCTAAGGCTCAAAGTTAGAGATATTGATCTTGGCTTGTTTTATCCTTCAGGGAAGATTCACCGGGAAATTACAGGTTCAGGCAGTGAACTGACAGGCATTGAAGCCTTCCTGGACTATGAATATTGCCATGAACAGGATAGAGTGATTATAAAATCGTTCAGGGTTTACCGGGAAGATCTGGGGGAGTTCTGTGCCCAAGCGGGCCTTTTGGGGCTTAATCCTGTTACTTTATTGTCAACGCAAAATCTTTTTGTCCTGATAACTTCTCTTTTAAGCCTCAGGATTGAATATATCCAGGCAGGGTATGAAGATTCCGGTCTAATTGAAAGACTGGCTAAGTACTGGAATTCTGAGCAAGTTGAAGAATACATTGACCATATTT
>PWPY01000015.1 GCA_003558575.1 Desulfonatronovibrio sp. | reverse complement strand
TGATGTACTTGCGGTTGCCGTCTTGATCGTCGTAGGTGCGGGTTTGAATGCGGCCATCAACACCGACGAGGCTTCCTTTGGCGACGTATTTCGTCACCACTTCGGCCGTCTTTCTCCACGCAACAACTGCAATGAAGTCCGCCTCGTTTTCGCCTTGTTGGTTTGAAAATGGTCGGTTGACAGCCAAGGTGAATTGCGTCACGGGGATGTCGTTTTGTGTGCGTCTTAATTCCGGGTCTTTCGTCAACCTCCCGACAAGTACCGCTCGGTTAATCATGATGTCACCTTTTTGTACTCTACGCCAATTTTAGCCATGTACGCCTTAAGGTCGGTCAACTGCTCGATGGTTCCAGAAAGAACGAGCGTCACAGTGTGTTTTTTGCCGTCAGAAGATGGTTTAGGTTCTTCTTTCGGTTCGCGCGATTTCAGCAACTCGGCGTCTTCGGTGATGCGTTGAATGATGTCTTCGGTTGTGTGTAGTTTCTTCAACATGTCAACATACTTGGATGGTTCGAGGTTGTGCGACGTTGCGGCCGCCTCGATGGCTCTTTCGCGATCAATCATATCGCGATTTGTTTTTTCGATGGTTTGTGCGATGTCGTCAATGCTGGTGGTTTTGTTCAACCACTTTTCGTCAATCTCGAAGAATTGCGAATAGAAGTCGAATCCGGGAAGCGCTTTAATTTCTTCAAGCTTCGCCGCCTTTTCTTTTTCGCTTTTAGCGTTGATTTCGGCGGTCAACGCCTCTTTCAAATCAACGGCAGGCTTCAAGGCGTCTTTAACGTCTGACATGAAACGTTTCTTTTCGTCATCCCACATGCGCGTGATGTCTTTTCTTTGTTCGTCGTAATGCGCGATAATTTTGTTGACGAGCGCGCGTTTTTTTGTTGGCTCAAGGTTTTCGTCGATTTCGGCCAAGTCGTTTTTCACAAATGTGGCGAGTTGCTCTTTGGAAAACTCTACTTTCGGCAGGACAATGTTATTCGTTTTAATGATTTCCATTTAGAAAACCCCCTCGTCGGATTTTGACACTTTGCTTTCAATCGCCTTTTGCGCTTCTTTAACAAAGTCTTGAAGCGGTATCTTGTTGAAATCGATGTCATCCCATTTGGCCGCGCCGGCTTTCATGGTGAGATAGTCGAAAATGGCTTCGCGCGCTTCTTCGTCTTCAATGCGCTTTTCGATTCGACCTTTGATCAAGTCCAAAGACACCTTGTTTTTCTTGTCGCTGACGCCGGCTTTCGGTTCTTGCGAAGATGCCATATCACTCTCAACGATGCCGTAAGCGGCGAGGTACAGAAAGCGACGGAAGTATGTTGCGGTTGCGCCCATGCGCTGAATAGCATCGACGCTTGATTTTGCGCCGCCTTTTCCAAGCATTTCTGCTTCGACAAAAGGCATCGATACCGTTTTCGAATCGCCGGTTTCAACGCATGTCAATGTGAGCGATGCTCGCTCTTTGTCGAAAGTAAACGTGTCGTCAACGCCCTTTTCATGCTGAAGCTTCATGAGCGCCGGCAGAAAGTCTTTCAATTCGAGGTAATCAAACCCGACAAACTTATTATGCCCGCTCATCGTCAGATTGAGTTTTGAAACCTCTGCTTTGATAGCTGATACTTTTTTGTGGATTGCCCCTTTTTTGTGTTCCATCAATTTTTCTCCCTTTCTTTGGTAATGTAGTTTAGTTGATCGTCGATAACACTTCGAGGCACGCCGAAATCAAGCAGCTTGCCAATGGTTGTTGCTCCCGGCGATAATTTCCCGTTCATAATCTGAACGAGGTGAGAATAGCCGATGTCGGCTTTTTCCGAAGCCGATAGCGCTGTCAGACCGTTGCGATAAAAATAATCTGATAGCGGCGATTTTTGTTTGTCTGGTCGCATTTAACCATCTCCTTTCTATCTATATGATATGCTTTTGCGGTCGAAATGTCAATAGAAAATAAAAAAAATATCAAAAGATATTGACAACCAAAACGCAAGGGTGTATACTGAAGTTGACAATTAGTGATAATTTGAAAGGGGCGGAAGAATGAAACCATACTATCAAAATGAATTGACAACAATATATAATGACGACTGTTTAGAAGTCATGAACTACTTAATAGAACAAGGCATAAAAGTAGACGCAATTATAACTGACCCGCCATACGGTACAACCGCGTGCAAGTGGGACACAATTATACCACTAGATAAAATGTGGGAACGATTAAAAGGGTTAAGAAAAGAGAAAACACCTATTGTATTATTTGGTAGCGAACCGTTTAGTAGTGCTTTAAGAATGAGTAATATTAAAGAGTTTAAGTATGATTGGGTATGGGAAAAAGAACAAGGTGCTAACTTTATGCTAACGAAATATCAACCATATAAAGTACATGAAATAATATCAACATTTCAACCTCACAATTACTACCCACAAATGACTTATGGAGAACCTTATGTTTCGGGTGGTGGAACTAGCGGGGAAATAACCAACAACACTAAAAAAGTAAGAAAACAAAACAATGGACTTCGTTACCCCAAAAGCATACAAAGATTAAACACATCAAAATCAATAGGCAGTTTACACCCAACACAAAAACCTCTAGAGTTAATGCAATACCTAATTAAAACATACACAAAAAAGGGCGACCTAATATTAGACTTTACATCGGGTTCGTTTAGCACATGTGTTGCAGCCGAACACTTAGGGC
>PWPY01000339.1 GCA_003558575.1 Desulfonatronovibrio sp. | reverse complement strand
GTATAACGACTCTTCCAAAGCCTCGCAATGTGCCATTATGAACTACTTTTCCCCAGGAAATGGCCCTTACATTAGAATTGTTCCCAATGGATATGCTGAGGCCATTATGCGGGGGATTTGCAGAAGGATTATATGAAGAAACAAGTTGTCCGTCAGCAGGCCATAAAAGATGACCTTTGAGTGCTTCAAATTCTCTTTCACTGACTGCCTGCATTTGATAATTCAAAGACTTGATTACGTCCATTATCTCGCTGATCATTTCCTCTCCGGCAAGTCTTTGGGCCCTGACTTCCTGAAGTTCCTGAAGAAAAGCAAGCTTCTCACTTAGCAGCTGGTCTTTGCTTTTGTTGATTTTGTCTATGCTTGACTGATATTCATCTTTTACCATGTGCAGCCTGGCAAGATTTGTTGCCTGTTTTCCTGCCTGGGTCTGAAGCAGGGAGTATGTATCTTCAGCCTGACTGTAGATTGCCTTGAGCCAGGTCATTCTCCGGTCAAGATCCATCCACTCCATGGCTTCAAAGCCACTTCTGGACTGGCTTTCAAGGAAAATTGGCCAGATATTTTGCAAAAGAGCAGAAAGCTCTTCCTGAGTAGCAGACTTTTCAGCAGAAATTTTATCATATGTTTGGGCAATGTCTGCCTCTTCCCTGAGAATGTCCTGGAGCTTATCTTCCTGGGATCTGATGTCTTCGGCAATTTTATCTAATCGATCTTCAGCTTTGGCCAGCTTGGAATAAACTTGTCTCTCTTTTTGAGAAAGCCTTTCGATTACCCGTTGCTGCCTGATTAGTTCTTGCTGACGTGATTCAATCTCTGATTGGATGTTTTCCTGCTGGGCATTGGCGTTATCAACCCTCTGGTGCAAAAACAGAGCGAGCATCAGTATAATACTAATTGTCAAAAAATTAAGATGGGTAAGTATCCGGTATATCATAATCAGTTTTCAAAATATATTTCTAAAGGGCATTGATTGCAAACAGGGGTCTTTTTTCTGCACCAGCTTTTGCCAACTCGCACCAGAAGGGCGTGATATTCATTATAAAGGGTGACGTCTTCAGGCAGACATGAAGTGAAAAGTTCTTTGATTTCATTGTAATCAGCATCTTCATGAATGATACCGTGGCGGTTCAGTATTCTCTGAGTGTAGGCATCTACTACAAAACTTGGCTTGTTCAGGGCGTAAAGGATAATGCTGTCAGCGGTTTCCGGACCAATGCCTTTGACTTCCAAGAGTTTGGTACGCAACTTTTCCAAATCCATTTTTTCCAGGATGGAAAAATTAAAGCCGCACTCATTATATAGAAACAATAAGAAATTTTTCAATCTTGTGGTTTTTATTCTGAAATAACCTGCAGGCCTGATAAGCTGAGCAAGTTGTTCGTCATTCATGAAGAACATTTTTTCAGGATCAAGTAAATTTCTGGATTTAAGATTGAGTATTGCCTGTTCAACATTCTTCCAATTGGTATTTTGAGTCAGTATTGCGCCTACGGATATTTCAAAGGGGGATTCACCAGGCCACCAATTGCTTGGCCCCAGCCTTGAGCTCATGGTCTGGTAAAAGTTCAGAAGGTGTTGCTGTTTTTTCATACTCAGATTCAAATTCAGATGAAAGATCAGAGGAGGTTTTTGACTGTCTTGATGTCGCTGACATTATCAAGGCAGATGTCTATATGTCTCTGTCCATTGGACTTGCCAATAAGTATGGTTTTCATGTCAAAGTGTTTGGCAGTTTTTAGATTTTCAGGGATATCATCAATCATTACACAGTCTTTTCCCTGGACATCCATGATTTTCAGGACTTCAAGGTATGGTTCAGGGAAGGGTTTAGGACGAAATGAAGCTACCCGGACATCGAAAATATCATCAAACAGATCTTCAAGCCCCATAGTTTGCAAAACATTTTCTGCGTGAGCTCTGGAACCATTGGTAAAAATAACCTTGGAGCATGGAATTTCCTTAAGAACGGTTTTAAGTTCTTCATCGGGTTTAAGAATGTGCTTCAGGTCAACGTCGTGTACATATTCAAGGTAGTCTTCAGGGTCAACATCGTAATGAACCATCAAACCGTTAAGTGTTACCCCGTAAAGCTTCCAGTATTGTCTGCGCAGACTGTCCACCCCGGGTTCAGGTATGCCGAGTCTGGTGGTCATGTACATGTTGATACGCTGGTCAATGAGTGGGAAAACTTTTAGTGTATGGGAATAAAGGGTATTATCAAGGTCAAAAATATATTTTTTCATAATATCTGGCAACTGTTCAAGGGGTTTTCATGGCAATAAGTACAAAAGGTTTACTTGATTGTATTGTAGCTATATGAAAATGTCCATTATTTAACGGAGTGTCCAAGTATTAAGGACTTTTCGAGGTTTGCTGTGAAATTGCTGCGTTGCTGCACTGTTACTTGTTTCAAAATTTACTTGAAACGTCGGGAAACCAAAAATATATGGTGAAAGATCACTGCATATAATAGAGTTGGGAATTGATCATGAAATTTTTCTACATTCTTCTTGCTATGGCCGCAGGAGTCATGATGCCGGTTCAGGCCGGTATTAACGCTTTACTCGGGAGTCATGTCAAAACTCCATTTTTAGCAGCCTTTATTTCATTTTGTACTGGAGCTGTTGCCCTGGGGTTATTGTGTGTATTGTTAAGGGTTCCGGTGCCAGGCCTGGGGGGGCTGGCACGTTTACCCCTGTGGATGTG
>PWPY01000129.1 GCA_003558575.1 Desulfonatronovibrio sp. | reverse complement strand
GTCCAGATCGGACTTGATCACCGCTATATAAATATGGCCTACGGTCTTGCGCGCAGGTTTCTGCATCAGGTGATTAATCGTAAACTTCAGGCAGATGAACGTGACAGGCTTGGTAGAATCGTGGACAAAGTTCTTGATCTGAGCATCCTCATTGAAACTGATGCCTTTATTTCTTCAACTACCCAGTGTGATCATGAAGTTATCCGGGGAATTGCACATCAGGTGAGAAATCCTCTGACTGTGATCGGTGGTAATATCATGCTCCTGCAGAAAAAAGTTAATGATGATGACCCCAGAAAAGGAATTTATGACACAATGCTTCAGGAAGCAAAGCGCATGGAAAGGATGGTCAAAAATGTGGTCATGTATAATGAGGTTTTTCAAAAAGAACCTGCTCCTGAACCATGCAATATTGAAGGTTTTGTCATGGAGGCTATCAAAGAACTGAAAGCAGAAAAGGGCGATACAAATATTGATGTTCACCTTGATGAAAATAATAATCAGGTTTTCGCAGACAAGGAAGGCTTGAAGATTATTATTTTTCATGTCTTGCAGAATGCTTTTGAAGCATCTAAGGAAGCTGATAGTCCCCGGGTTAAAATATCTTCAAGAGTAAGTGGGTCCAAACCAGAATTTCTTGAAATTAAAGTAGTAAACAATGGTCCTGTTCCTGATGAGAAAACATTGTCTCAGATTTTTACACCTTTTTTTTCCACCAAGGCCATGGGGACAGGCTTTGGTTTACCCATAGTCAAGCTGACAGCAAGAAAAAATCAGGGCAATTTCAGATTTGAAATTGTAGAAGATGCGGGAATAGTATCTATCATAACTCTCCCCCTGCCGAAAAGATGATAAAATCATGCTGGACAAAGAAATTGAGTTGGGATAGTTGAAGTATACCTTGTTAGTATGATTTAAGTGAATTTATAATATTTGGAGTAATTATGAAACTATCTACAACTATTCGTTACGGAACCAGGCTTATGCTGGATATGGCGGAACAGCAGGGCAAAGGGCCTATTCGCATCAAGACAATAGCCAAGCGTCAGGGTATATCAGAAAAGTACCTGGAAAAAATTGTAAGGCTTTTGAGAAAAGCCGGTCTCGTTGACGGACTCAGAGGACCTGGGGGCGGCTATATGCTGGCTGTTCCTCCAGACAAGATTACTTTGGCAGATATTCTGGAAGCAGTTCAGGGTAAGGTTGAACTTTGTCCCTGCCTTAATGAACCTGAGCAATGTGATAAGCATGAAGACTGCAAGACCAGAAAAGTATGGAATGATATCAATCAGACTATCTGGATGAAACTCAAAGGAATTACATTGACTGATCTAAGAGATTCAGCATGTCCCAGTGAGGAAGAGCTGGGCAGTCCATCTCACTGGAGTATGAAAGGTATTAAAGTTTGACAGTCTGCTTCAAATGACAGCTTTATAAAGAACAAGAAAAAGCGCGGACTGATAAAGCCGCGCTTTTTTTACGTTTAAGGGCTCGTTGAAAATCTTTCAATTGTTGCGTTTTTACAAAAAGTTCAAACTCTGCTGAATGTATGTTAGGACTAAGGCATAAGAAATTATTTTTTCTCTACTTTCTCTTTCTCCTGCCTTGCTCTGCGTATCAAGGCCTTCTCAGGCCGGGCGTGAGATATTCATTTCTTTATATGCAAGCACGCTTAAACCGGATGAACCATGATTTTTTGTCAGACAGAACAAAAAGACTATAAAGGCGGAGCAATAGTCACCAGCACTCTCATGTCAGTAACAGCCCTTACTCCGTGAGGTTCGGCAATCTCACAGATCAGGATATCCCCGGTTTTAGCAGGAAGGGTTTTGTCTTTTGCCAGATATTCACCTTCTCCTTCAAGTACCTGGATGCTCAATTGGCCTTCCAGTTCATGAGAATGGATAGGCAGTTCCTGTCCAGCCTTAAAGTTAAAGTTGATAATCCTGAAATACGGACTGTCATGAACCAGCAGTTTTTTCATGGCTTTATCACTGAAACTTCCTTCTTCAAAAATATTCATCATTTTCATAAAAAAAATCTCCTTGATGGTTAACTGCTCATGTTTTCAAATAAGTTGTCCTTAGTAAGAAAAAGTATTATAAAAGATAAAAAGGGTTAAGTAAACAATAACCCACTGGAGTAAATAATGAAGAAAAATAATATCAATCCCAATGCAAAGTTTTTAACACCAAGGCTGGTTTCCAGAAGGGATTTTCTTAAAAAACAGGGACAGGCTGCCCTTTTTGCTGCAGCTGCTGCAAAGGCTGGTTTGATATTTCCGTCCGGGGCAGGGGCAGAAGATATTCCTGATATAGCTGTAAGCAGAGGGGGACCTGATAAAGCAGTTAGAGACGCAGTTGAGGCTCTGGGGGGGATGGGGGCCTTTGTAAATCCTGGTGACAGGGTTGTAATCAAGCCCAATATGAGTTTTGCCCATCCCCCGGAAAGGGCCACCAATACACATCCTCTGCTGGTAAAAGCCCTGGCAGAAATGTGCATTCAGGCCGGTGCATCCAGGGTTCTGGTTCTTGATAATCCTCTGCAAAATGCAGATCAGTGTATGGAAATGTCTGGAATAAGCGCTGCTTGTGCCAGTATTGACAATACTTCGGTACGCACATTTAATGCCAGCAGGTTTTTTGAAAAAGTAAGCCTGGATCAGGCATTGAACATGAAGGAAGCTGATGTGATGCGTGATGTACTTGAG
>PWPY01000004.1 GCA_003558575.1 Desulfonatronovibrio sp. | reverse complement strand
GTGGTTATGACCATTTCTCCTGTTTCGCCCGGAGGAACCGGCTTGAGGGTCTGGGGATCAATTATCTCTAGAATATAAATATCAGCCCAGTAATGCATGCCTCTGTGTTCTCTGCATTCTAAGCCGGTTCCAGGGCCATAAACTTCAGTCATACCTGGTATATCAAAGCTGTGTTCAAGATTAAGGCTTTTTTCAATTTTGGAGCGCATTTTAGGAGTATGAGGCTCAGATCCGAAAATAATGGTCTTAAGCTTGATTTTGTCCTGAATCCTCATTTTTTCCACCTGTTCAGCGAGAAGAAGCCCCATTGAGGCTGTGGAACAGATGCAGGTAGGTTGAAGATCGGTGAGGAATTGAAGCTGGAAGTCCAAGTTTCCAGGGCCAAGAGGAAGAGCCATGGCTCCAAAATGTTCACAGCCCAGCTGAAATCCTGCCCCTGCTGTCCATAATCCATAACCCACTGCTATCTGTACCCGGTCCTCAGGCGTAAGTCCTGCCATTTCAAAGCAGCGGGCCATCATTTCTTTCCAGATATCAATGTCTTTCTGGGTGTAGGCCAGGATTTTTCTTTTGCCTGTTGTCCCGGAAGATGCATGGATTCTCACGATTTTTTCCTGGGGCACGCTGATCAATGGAAGGGGATACCCAAGTCGCAGGTCTTCAACAGAGGTAAAGGGAAGATGTTCAATATCTGAAAGTTTCTTGATATCTCCTGGTTTATAGCCTGCCTGGTCCAGTTTGCTGCGGTATGCAGGAGAACCTGAATAGGCATGGTCAAGAGTCCATTTAAGTCCGTCAAGCTGGATGGTCTCAAGTTCATCTGATGATATATCAGGAAGGAAACGATAGCTATGGGTCATATCCGCCTCTTATTTTAGATACATGTTTCTCTGGTCCGGGAGGAGCTGTTATCAGCCCGTTGAAAAACTCCCAATTGCTGCGTCGCTGCAAAAAGTTCAAACTCTTACGTATCATAAATACGCTGCGATCTTGAACTTTTTTTGCTCCTTGCACTTGAGATTTTTGAACGGACTGTTGGGTGATGACTTTTTCAACATTCAGTTAAGGTGAAAACTTGCAAACAAAGAGGGAAACTTACAGTTACACAGTACACAGGTCAATATTTTGTGTTTAGTTCAGAAGATGAATATTTCAGATCAAACGGGTATTGCAGGGTAATGGCTGTTAACCTGACAATGTCCTTGCCTATAATTTAAGCAGGGATTAAGCTTAAGTCTTTAAATAAATGGTGTCTGTTAATCATGCTGTAAGGATGCAGGTTTCACCATAAAGGGAAAGCAACGTAGATAGTAGATACAAAAATATTTCAGCAGATATGAAAGTATTGGTTGGTCTGAAAATAATGAGCTTAATAATTGAGAAAGTACACCATTTGTATGACCCTTTGCACTGTTTATGGGAAAATAAAAAAACTCAGCGCACAGTCACAGCATTGCTTATAGGTGTTTTTGTGAGCAGCCTGCTGATAATAGAGCTCAACCGCATTAATCTTCTGCCCCAGAGCCTGGGGCAGGTCATTCCCACAAATCCATTTTACGCTGTCTATCTGGCTTTTTCCCTGCTTCTGCTTACCGAACTCATCAGCCTGATTTTTATTCTACCCTGTTCAATATCCAAGGCTGTGGGTAAGCAGTTTGAAATATTGGCCCTGATTTTTCTGCGCAACGCATTTAAAGAGCTGATCCATTTTTCCGAGCCCATTAAATTAGCAGGGCAGATGGATGCAGTCCTCAGGATAGGTGCTTATGGCCTGGGGGCCTTAATTATTTTTGTGCTCTTGAGTTTTTATTATAAGCAGCAGTTTAAAAGGTATGATACTGGTTCTGGTGCTGCATTATTCATGTTTGTGGGGGCAAAGAAGCTGGTAGCTCTTATTCTGCTTTTCCTTTTTATGGTTCTTGCAGTATATAATGTGTCATCTCTTGTGGGAGGACACGAAAAAATTGAATTTTTTGCAGAATTTTACACAATTCTCGTATTCAGTGATGTGTTAATTGTTCTGATATCCCATAGTTTTTTTCCTCATTTTAAGGATATTTTCAGAAATTCCGGGTTTGCCATTTCAACTCTTCTAATGCGCTTGAGTCTGACAGCACCAGCATATTTCAATGTGCTTATTGGCGTGTCTGCAGCTATTTTTGCCCTGTTTCTGGCCATGGCTTACAAGAGAAGCTTTGTAGAGAAGAATGTGTAACAGTTAAAATTCAATTCCCTTTCGTGCGCTGACGTTCTTCTGAAAATGATGTTTGACTTCAAAAATTTCTGAAACCATATCTGCTTTTTCTGTGAGCCATGGGGGAGAGTTTCTTCCGGTAAGGACCAGATTAGTGCCAGAGACTGTGGCCTTATCTATGAGTCCATCCAATTCTTCCTTTTTCAGAAGGTCCATTCCAAGGGCGTATATGGCTTCATCCAGGATCAGCAGATCATAATCGCTGCTGATTTTATTTTCAGCCCAGTTGATCATTTCTTTGACCGCATCTCTGTGTTTCCTGTATTGGGATTTATTGCGGTAGAATCCCTGGCCAGATGCAAAAAAATCATTGCCAAGGAGGGATTTGAGGATTTTCTGCTCACCTGCCTGATCATCTCTTTTGAGGAACTGTCCAAATGCGACACTGAGTCCTGATCCCTTAGCTCTGACAGCCTGACCTACAGCAGCAGAGGTTTTGCCTTTGCCGCTGCCGGT
>PWPY01000229.1 GCA_003558575.1 Desulfonatronovibrio sp. | reverse complement strand
TTATTACACTGAGACAAATGCGATGGTGTTTTTCAAAGTGATCAAAGTGGTATACCAGCTGAAATCCCTCTTTTATATCTAAGCACGATACATCTTCAATAAAGTATCCGGCCTGGTTGATTTTTTCTACACTCTGAACAAGGTCTTCCGGAGCAAGATAGATTTCCGCACTGTATCCAGTGTTAGATCTTCCACGTAAGGCAGAGCAGGCTTCTGCAAGTTGTTGCGACTTAAGGCTACTCATTATTTTCTCCTTCAGGCATGGGCCACCAGCGTTTGTTGGTGATTTTTTTCTGGAGCTGGAAGAGACCTTCCAAAAGTCCTTCAGGTCTTGGAGGGCATCCTGGAACATAAACATCAACAGGTATGAGCTTATCAACGCCTTCAACTATCCCATACTGGCCTTTATATCTGAAAGGACCACCGGAAATGGCACAGTTGCCCATGGCGATTACCCACTTGGGAGCAGGCATCTGTTCATAGAGCCTTACAACCATTGGTGCCATCTTTTTTGAAACCGTACCGGCAACAATCATTAAGTCTGATTGTCTTGGCGATGGCCTGAATACTTCAGCTCCAAACCTTGCTACGTCAAACCTGGCCATACCAATAGCCATCATTTCAATGGCGCAACAGGCCAGACCAAACGTCATGGGCCATAAAGACATTGAGCGACACAGATCCACATATTTATTAACTAAACGCAGATTTACTATGGGCTGGTCTATTTCTGTATCAGCAGGGTTGAGTGTTAGAACTTGATTCTCTTGGGCCATGTAAAGACTCCTTTTTTCCAGAAGTAGATAACAGATGCGAACAGAATAACAATAAAAATACAAAGCTTAATAAATGGAACTATGCCTGTACTGTCTGCATAATATGTTGCTACAGGAAAAAGATACAGTACATCAACGTCAAACGCCAGGAACAGCAATGCATAAAAATAGTAATTTATCCCAAACTTGACCCATGCTGAACCGTATGGAGACATTCCGCATTCATATGGCATTGAAAGTTCATCAGCTCTAACTTTGGGAGAGATTAAAGCTGACAAAAGAAAAGGGGCAACGGCAAAAATAATACCGTGTATGAAGAAAAGTATGATCGCAAAATGAAGCCAGGATACGCTCATGGTGTTTCTCTTCCTTAAAATTAGAGTTTAACCAAGTAAATGAAAGTAATAATAAAATATTCAGCAGTATAAACCCTAATCGTAAGTTTATGTCAAGGGAAAAAATGCTTGTTTTTTTTTTCCCAAATTACATTTTTGCTTGTCATATTTTTTCTGGTTTGATAACAGAGAAAAAAACTGGGAGGATTATATGGTCAAAGATAGTGTTTTTAGTGTATGCGGAATGTGTACAGTCAGGTGTCCTATCCAGGTGGATCTGGAAGGAGATGCCCTTAAATTTATTCAGGGGAACCCTCATTCACCCCTGAAAGGTGCATTGTGTGCCAGAGGTGCGGCTGGTCCGGGGCTTCTGAATGATTCAGACAGGATCAGACATCCACTTATCCGTGAGGGCGAACGTGGAGAAGGCAAGTGGCGAAAAGCTACCTGGGAAGAAGCATTTGAATATGTAGCTGAAAAACTCAAAGGCATTATAGATGAACATGGGGGCAAATCAATCCTCTGGTCTGATCGCTCAGGACCTTTTGCTGATTTGCATAAGGCCTTTGTTAAGGCCCTTGGTTCTCCTAACTATTGTAACCATGACGTAACCTGTGGGCGTAATGTTCACCATGCCAACCAGTCTCTTACAGGACTAGGACGAAAAGGGGTTGTCTATGATTACAAAAACTCCAAGCATATAGTGCTTCAGACCAGAAATGTTTTTGAAGCCATTAATGTAAGTGAAGTAAACTCTGTCCTTGATGGTATGGCAGCAGGAGCAAAGCTTACAGTTATAGACATTCGGGCCAGTATATCAGCAGGTAAGGCAGATAATTATTTTCAGATCCGTCCTGGAACTGATTATGCCTTTAACCTGGCAGTTATTAATGAGCTCATTAATAAAAAGTTGTATGATACAAAATATGTTCAAAAATATTTGGAAGGTTTTGATAAGCTCAAAGCCTTTGTCAGTGATTATACTCCGGAATGGGCAGCTGAAAAGACAGGAATCAAAGCTGAAGATTTGAGAGCTTTTGTTGCCCAGTTGGCCAAAGCCAAGCCATCAGTGCTCTGGCATCCAGGATGGATGTCAGCGAGATATGATGATTCCTTTTATGTTGCCAGAACAGCATACATTATCAACGCTCTTCTTGGCAGCATAGGCACCAAGGGCGGGCTTCCTCTGCTGGCCAAACCAGGTGATTGTGACCGCAAAGGGCTTAATGCTCTTGCCGGGCAGTTTCCCAAGCCGGAAGACAAAAGAGCTGACGGGGTTGGCTGGAAATATACCCACCTTGATGCTGGACCTGGTCTGCTTAACCTTGCTTTTAAGGCAATTGAATCAGAAGATCCCTATCCTGTAAAAGCTTATATTGTGCACAGGCATGATCCCATGATGGCCCTGCCTGATCCAGAAGCCATGAAAAAAATATTTGAAAAACTTGATCTCATGGTTGCCATTACCTTTTCTTGGTCCACCACGGCCTGGAATTCCGATGTGGTACTGCCCATGTCACCATATCTGGAAAGAGAAAGTATCATGGCCTGTAAAAATGGCCTTAAGCCGCATTTCTTTGTAAGAAAGCGCGCCATGGA
>PWPY01000208.1 GCA_003558575.1 Desulfonatronovibrio sp. | reverse complement strand
CAGCTTGAATTTTCTGTGCATAGGCAGAAGTTACAACCGCTCCTCCCACCATTACACCGCATGGCAGAGAATTATCTCTGATGAGTTTTATGGTTTCTTCCATCTTGACCATAGTGGTAGTCATGAGCGCTGACAGTCCCACTACTTTTGCCTTATATTTTCTAACAGTGTCAACTATATCAGCCGCGGGGACATCCTTGCCCATATCAACCACGTTGAAACCATAGTTGCGCAACATGAGGCAGACTATATTTTTGCCTATATCATGGATGTCCCCTTCAACAGTGGCCATGACAACAGTGGGTCCTGCCTCTTCATCGTCTTTTTTGAGCATGGGCTTGAGATATTCAAAGCCGGTCTTCATGGTTTCGGCGCTTAAGATAAGCTGGGGCAGGAAATATTCTCTTTTTTCATACTTTACCCCGACAGTATTGATGGCAGGGATCATTTCATCACTTACAAGCTTGAAAGGGTCAGCCCCATTTTCCACTTCTGTCTGTAACAGAGTAACAATGGATTCTTTTTTGCCCTTGAGAACAGCCTCCTGAATAGATGACGCAAAGTATTCCTTTTTACTTTTAAAATTCTGATTGGTCGGGTCAGTCGGTTTCCATTGAGAAAAATTATGGATAAAGCTTTCAGCCATCTTATCATGCCCAAGGATGACATTGGATGCAGCAAGGGTCTCCTGAATGCGGGTTGAACCGGGGTTGGCAATTAGAGAACACATGCCCGAGGACAGGCACATGGATAGAAAGGTTGAGTTGATAAGTTCTCTCGCCGGCAGGCCAAAGGAAATGTTGGAAAGGCCCATTATGGTTGCCAACCCCCATTTTTCACGGCAATAGCGGATAACTTCCAAGCATTCCAGACCAGCTGAAGGACTTGAGGAAATTGTCAGGGCCAGGGCATCCACCAGGATAAGCCTGTTGGGAATGCTATGTTCATGGGCCTGTTGCAGAAGATCCTCAATGATACGGATCCGTTCTTTGGCAGTAGCCGGCAGCTTTTTCCCCTTGAGGGGCAGAAGAATAAAAGGGGCTCCAAATTCACGGCATAATGGACCTAAAATATCCATTTTGTTCTGTTCACCGCTTATGGAATTGACCAGAGGGCTTCCGGGGTAGTTAAGCAGAAAGTTTTTAATTGCCTCAGAATTGCTTGAATCAACACATAAGGGGAAGTCAAACCTGGATATGAGCTCCCGGCCTATGGCGGGAAGAAGTTTTTCTTCATCAACCATGGGAGCGCCCACATTGACATCTAAGACCATGGCCCCCTGGTCAATCTGTTCCTGGGCCAGTTCAAGGGCCCTGGTGAATTCAAATCCCTGAAGCTGTGATGTAAGATCTTTTTTCCCTGTTGGGTTTATGCGCTCACCTACCAGAACAGGTTTTCTGTTAAATCCAAAGGCGATGCTTCTGCTTCTTGAGGTAAGGGTAAGGCAGGGTTTGTTTTCAGGAGTAATACTTTTATAAGAGAATGTGTTTGTCAGATTTTTTAAGGCTCTGATATGGTCTGGGGTTGTACCGCAACAGCCGCCAACCAGTTTGACTCCCATTTTTAAAAATGGAAGAATCCTGCTGGCAAAATCATCAGGTCCCACTTTGAAAACGGTTTGTTCATTTTCCAGGACAGGCAGACCTGCGTTGGGCTGAATAAGTAACGGAGTATCCAGGTTGGGAAGCATGGACTGAACTAATGGAATAAAATCTTCAGGACCAGAACTGCAGTTGATGGCGACAATATCTACTCCAAGGTTCTGCATGGTGTCCAAGTAAACTTGAGGGGAGGTCCCGGTGAGACTTTGTCCCTGCTCAAAAGTCATGGATATGGCTACAGGCAGATTGCATACCTGTCTCGCAGCTATGACCACAGCTTTGGCCTCAGCGAGATCAAAATGGGTTTCGCCCATGATAATGTCTGCCCCACCTTGAGCCAGGCCGGTAATTTGTTCCCTGAAGGCTGAAATAAGGTCAGAAAATTCAACATCACCCAAAGGTGCGATCATTTTGCCGGTGGGCCCGACACTTCCGGCCACCAAAGCCTTTCCGTCAGCTGCCTGGCAGGCCACCTGGGCCATTTTTCTGTTGAAATCTAAGGGATTGATTTCTAAACCCAGTTTGTAACGTGAGCCTCCAAAGGTATTTGTGGTAATAAATTGGGAACCGGCCTGCACATAAAGTTCATGGACTTCCCTGATGGCCCGGGGTTTTTCCAGTCCCAGTTCTTCTGGAGACTGGCCTGGCCTGAGTCCTCTGGACTGAAGCAGGGTGCCCATTCCACCGTCAAAGATTAGTATCTGGTCATTGTTTATGAGTTCAGCAAAATTCATTAATTAAACCTGTCAGGTATTTTATGTATGATTATTGGTATTCATTCACCACACCAACGTTATATTTCATTTGGAAGCTGGTGTGATTATTGTGGTGAACATTTACAATTATTGTAACTGGTTGTAATATTATCAATAGTCACTGGCAAATCTTAGTCTTTCAGGAGAAAAAAGTGGTGAGCAACTACCTGAAATATTTTTTAAAGGGAGCTCTATGTTTGATAATCAGTAAAGAAAACGGCATACTTAAATTTATTGAAAAGGACAAATAAAAACTATAGGCTTTAAAAATTGTTCAGAACGATTGTCTGTTCTCTATATTTTAATTCTGGATCCTGTCCGTCACCCATTTGAGCAGGACAACTTTACGACAAACTTG
>PWPY01000028.1 GCA_003558575.1 Desulfonatronovibrio sp. | reverse complement strand
GCCCCCTTCAGGCATGGCATCGACTGCATTGTTCGCCAGATTGAGCAATACCTGCTCTATCTGTACAGGATCTCATGACAAAGGCCAGATAGAAGAGGCAAGATGCAGATCCAGAATTATCATCCTGGGGATAATCCTTTTGAGTATCTTGATAACATCGTTGACTTCCAGATTTATATCCACCCGTTCCTTTTTGGATTCCGCTTTGCGGCTGAATAGCAGAAGCTGTTGCACAAGCTCAGCAGCCCTATCAATGGATCTGGAAACGGCTTTCAATCTCTCTGCGCTTCGGGAGTCCAGGGATTCTTTTATGGTCAGCAGTTCAAGGTTGCCCCGCATGGTTTGGAGCAAATTGTTGAAATCATGGGCCACTCCTCCGGCCAGACTGCCAACCGACTCCATTTTCTGGGATCTAAATAGCTGGGATTGAAGTTTTTTGCGTTCTGCCTCGGCCTGTTTAAGTTCTGTCAAATCAACATCAATGCAGAACAATAAGGGTTGCTGGTCAAAGCCATGGACAATGGAATGACTGGAATATACTGGTATGCGCGATCCGTCTTTACGCTTGAGGTTAAATTCAGTAGCTGGAATAGGCACACCAGTTTCACGCATTTCTTTCATGTGCTCGAGAACCTCGGAACGCATTTCATCAGGAATTATAAGTTCCAAAAGGTTATTACCCAGGGCCTCATCCGATGAAAAACCATACAGTTTTTCAGATGCCTTATTCCAGAAGAGTGTCTGACCGTCCATCCCATATCCCTGAACCGCAACATTTGGTATATCTTCAAATAAATTACGGAAACGTGCTTCGCTTTCCCTCAGCGCATTCTCAATTCGCTTACGCTCTGTAATGACCTCAGTGTAAATAATTATTCCCCCTATGGACCCGTCCTTTTCATACCATGGCCGGCATTCCCAGCAGGTCCACTCAACTGTGCCATCTTCACGATAATATGGGTCATCTTCAGCACTTAACACTTCCCCGTTAAGAACTTTTAGGTGAATGTCTCTCCATTTCTGAGGAAAGTCAGGAAATACTTCGTAATGATGTTTTCCAATGATATCTTCTTCCTTAAGATTAAATTCATCTAAATAACGCTGACTAATATATATGTAATTCAAGTTCCGATCATGCACAGCTACAGAGCTTCGGGTATGTTCCACAATGTAACGCAGGAGGTTTTTTGAGTGAAGAAGGGTTTCCTCAGCCTGCTTGCGCTTGGTTATATCAGTTGCTATCTCTAACCTTACAACACGCCCGTCAGGCCATTCTGTGGCCGTATCCCGGCAGTCGTACCAGCGCCCATTTGACATGTTCTGAAACTCCCATTGGTATACCCCTGTTGGCTTTCCTTCTTCTGTCAGCAATTTATCATTGGTGCAAAATTGACATGGGCCATCCTGTCTGCCTTGGATTGCCTTCCAGCACTTGTGCCCAACTATGTCTCCTGTAATTCTCCGGCAATAATCGTTTATGAACAACACTTCGTGATTTTCCATGTCGGCAATGTAGACGATTGCATCAATACTGTTGAGGACTGTGAGCAGTATTTTCCTCGACTTTTCAATCTCATCTTCATGTTTTTTGCGTTGAGTGATATCGCGAATATTGGCAAGTACAACATCTTTATCATGAAAGCTGATCTTCTGGATTGAGACTTCAACATAGAATACGCTTTTGTCTTTTGGTCTCAGGGCTTCCCACTCGAAAAGTAATTTTTCGCCACTTAGAACTTTTTTCCATTTGTCCTGCATATCCTCCAGCATCATCTTAGGGCTGGACACATCTTTGATGGTCAATTCAATTGCTTCTTCTTTGGTCAGTCCATACATCCTGCACATCTTGTCATTGACGTCAAGAATCTTTCCCTCAAGATCATGAATAAAAATAGCATCTTGTGTGTTGTCGAATATCTTTTTCAAACGATCTTCCGCAAGACACAGTTCAGATTCTGCTTGCTCCAATTCCTGAATCCGTCTTTCCAGTTCTTCATAAGTAGGTTTTTCAGCCATATCGTATCCTTTTAATAAGGCAGGAAAAAGACTAAGGACAATTTTGATAGAAGAATTTCAAGGCTAAATTAAACCGCCGCTAAATTCAACAGGCTTTCCTGAGAGTTGTTTTCAATGGTGGGATGAAAGATTTGACAGGGCAAGACTACGTGCATGTCCTGAGAAAAGTTTAAGCCTGCCTGGATTGCCAAGCCTTGATTTACCAGTCTTTCTGATCCCCTGAAGTGTAGAGAAAGGAAGATATTGCCATATTGACAGAACTATCCAGAACTGCCCGGAGACAGTCCAAGGGTTCCGGCCATCAGTTTTCAAATCAAGATAATAACCGAATAAGTCCATGCTCCCGCAGAGAAAACCGATATTTTTCATCAGCAAGCAAGACGAACTCAGGATGGAACAGCTTGATTTTCCTTGACAGTCAACACTTTTGTTAAATAGTCAATAACAATAATTCAGAGCTGTTTGTGGAAAGACCATCTAAGGAGAAAGCATGACCAAATCTTTTCAAGCTCGAATTCTCATTGTTGATGATGAACTCTCCAATATTGAACTGGCGGCGGACATCTTTCAGGACGGTTATGAAGCCCTGTTCGCCATGGACGGTGAAAAAGCCCTTGAAGTGGCAGTCACTGCAAAGCCGGACGTAGTACTTTTGGACATCATGCTTCCGGGCATGGATGGCTTCGAGGTTTGCAGGCGGCT
>PWPY01000198.1 GCA_003558575.1 Desulfonatronovibrio sp. | reverse complement strand
TTTTGTGGATGTTCCATGAGCATTTATATGATCAATCTGCTCTGGGGAATCGCCGGCTTCATTCAAAGCCTGTCTCATTGCCAGAGCCATGCCTTCACCGGAATCATCCGGAGCAGTCATGTGGAATGCATCAGCGGATGCCCCAAAACCAACCACTTCTGCGTAGACTGTGGCTCCTCTGTCCAAGGCGCTTTCAAGGGGCTCCAGAAAGAGAAGCCCGCTGCCTTCTCCGATTACAAAACCATCACGGCTAAGGTCAAAGGGGCGACTGGCTTTTTCAGGCATATCATTTCTGGTGGACAATGCCCTCATGGCATTGAATCCGGATACAGCCATGGGAGTAATTACTGATTCCACGCCTCCGGTGATCATGGCCTTAACCCGGCCAAGCTTGATGTCGGAATAGGCATATCCAACCCCGTGAAGACCGGATGCACAGGCAGAGGTAGTGGCTACATTGGGGCCCTTTGCTCCGGTGGCTATTGATATCTGACCTGCGGCCATGTTGGCAATGAGCAGTGGAATGTAGAAAGGGGAAATCCTTTTGGGACCTGACTTCATAAGTTTGCTATGAAATTCTTCAATGGTCTCCAGTCCGCCTAATCCGCATCCAATAACTGCTCCGCAATGGGTCATGTCAAAATTGCTTTCGTCTATTTTGGAATGCTCCATAAGCATTTTGGCTGAGGCTACAGCAAGATGACAAAACCTGTCCATGCGTTTGGCCTCTTTGGCAGACATATATTTACTTGTGTCAAAATTTTTGACCTCAGCAGCTATCTGGGTGGCATATTCAGAGCAGTCAAACCTTGTAAGTTTTCCTACTCCACTTTTTCCAGCCAAAAGAGCCTGCCAGCTTGATTCAAGATCATTACCAACAGGTGTAATGGCTGAAAGTCCTGTAACAACAACTCTGGGCATTTGGGTATTCATAAGAAACACTGTTTTTTTTAAATTTATTTTTGCAGGATATAAAAAAGACTGTTGTGAATAAAGACCGATAGTCATACCAGGCTGCATCAACAGTCCGTTGAAAAACTCCCAATTACTGCGTCGTAGTAAACAGACAAACTTTTACGTATCCAAAATACGCATAGACCTTAAATTTTTAATCCTGCACCCACATCAATGGATATGATCCCATCAAGTGGATGCAGGACTGACGACCTGGAATTTTTCACAGCCTGTCCAATAAGGACTTTTTCAGTATGCCGGCAATGCCTACTGATTGGCATTTACGTAATCGATGGCAGCCTGAACAGTAAGTATTTCCTGGGCTTTCTCATCATCGATTTCGATATCGAACTCTTCTTCCATAGCCATAATAAGTTCTGTCAGATCTAAGGAGTCAGCTCCCAGATCTTCAACAAACTTTGAATCAGACTTTACTTCATCAGCTGATATTCCAAGTTGTTCCACGACAATTTCTTTAACCTTCTGATCTACTGACATTGTTATTCCCTCCGTGTATTTTTTTTGTTCAATGTTCAATGTTCAATGTTCAATGTTCAATGTTCACTTGTTTGCTTTGCTTAGCTGGGTGTTGAAAACCTTCCAATTGCTGCGTCGCTGCAAAAATTTCAAACTTTTACGTATCATAAATACGCTGCAATCTTGAACTTTTTTTGTTCCTTGCACTTGGAATTTTTGAATATCCAGTTGGATAAGGACTTTTTCAACACGCTGTTAAAGCTTAACACTTAAAACCATAAATCACATATACATTCCGCCGTTGATGCTTAAAACCTGACCAGTAATATATGATGCCTCTGGTGAGGCAAGAAAGGCAACAGTTTCTGCAATATCTTCAGCTGATCCAAACCTTTTTAAAGGAATCATTGACTGGTACTTTTCCTTTACCTCATCATTGAGAGATGCCGTCATATCAGTTTCAATAAATCCTGGTGCAACAGCGTTAACAGTAATGTTCCTGGGCGCAAGTTCCTGGGCTGCAGTTTTTGTCAGCCCGATAAGGCCTGCCTTGGCAGCGGTGTAGTTTGCCTGCCCGGGATTTCCTGACTGAGCTGTTACAGAAGATATATTAATGATTCGTCCTGTTTTTTGACGCATCATGATTTTGGCGGCCTGCTGCAGACAGAAAAAAGAGCCATTTAAATTGACATTGATAATCTGCTGCCATTGTTCCTGAGACATGCGAACCAAGAGCCCGTCTTTGGTCTGGCCAGCGTTATTTACCAAGACGTCAAGAAAAACCTGGTCTTTTATCTTTTCTTTAAAAAAGTCAACTATTGCCTGATAATCACCAATATCTAGGGCAAAAGCAGAAGCCTTTCCTCCTGACTGTTCAACCATTTTGCAGGTTTCAAGGGCTGGCTCAGGGCTGCTGACATAAGTTACATAGACCTGATATCCTGACTTGGCCAGGCGAACAGCACATGCCCTCCCAATACCTCTTGATCCACCGGTTATAAGGGCTGTTTTTGTTAGCTTAGACATTGTGTTTCTCCGTTAAAGCTTGTCCTCACGTCATTAAAACTGGATCAGGGATGCTCCCCAGGTGAAGCCGCCACCAAAGGCCACCAGCAAAACGAGATTTCCTGGCTTGATTCTTCCTTTTTCCCACGCGTCAGCCAGGGCAATGGGCACAGAGGCTGCTGAAGTATTACCATAGTCCTGGACATTTATAAAAAGGTTTTCCTGTTTGATCTCCATTTTCTTGGCCAGGGCCTCAATGATTCTTATGTTGGCCTGATGAGGAATAAAGAGGTCAATCTGTTCTGCTGAAATATTATTTTTTTCAAGTATTTCAAGGCAGATACTCTGCATTGATCTGACCGCATGTTTAAATACTTCGCGTCCTTCCATCTGAACAAAAAAGCTGTCAGTAACAGTCTGTCCCAAAAGCATGGGATGAGCCGACCCTCCGCCTTTGACAGTGAGCAGATCGCTAAGAGAGCCGTCAGCCTTGAGCATGATATCCTGGATATAGCATGATTGAACTTCAGGAGAAAAGGGCTGTCTGGAAACTACGCATGCTCCTGCTCCATCTCCAAAAAGTACTCTTGTGGATCTATCCTGGATATTAATCCTTGAAGAAACAACCTCAGAAGCAACAAGGAGAATCTTGGCTTCAGGATGCAGGGCGCACAGGCTTCTGGCAAGCTCCATACCATAAATAAATCCAGTGCAGGCAGCATTGATATCCATGGCAGGGATGCCTTTTGTCCCTATTTTTTCCATAAGAACACAGGCAGCATTGGGAACATAAGCGTCAGGAGTGAATGTGGCGTTAATGATGTGGGTCAGTTGATCTGACTTGATCTTTGCTTTTTCCAAAGCCTGGGTAGATGCATGGAAGGCAAGGTCAGAACAGGCCTGGTTTTCAGCGATATGTCTTTGTCTGATTCCAGTTCTTGAAATAATCCATTCTTCATTGGTATCAACCATTTTTTCAAGATCGTTGTTGGTCAGAACTGTGTCTGGTACGTAAAAACTGAAACCTGACAGATAACTTTTATTAATCATGAGATAAAGATCTTCCAGCACCGAATTTTTTGGGAGCTGATATTTTCAGGCAATTAATTATTTACTGGCATGCTTTAAGTGGCCTGATAGGGACTTTTTCACACTGTTAATTTCTGGGCAGGGCTTTTTTGCTGAAGAGCTGAATTTCCTTGTTTGCTCCCAGGCCGTCAATCAGTAGTTTGTTAGCCCCGTTCCTAATGAATTCACCAGCCATGATTACTGCATTGTTAATAGCTTTGGAATTGGATGATCCATGACAGACTATGCCGATGCCGTTCAGTCCAAGTAGTGGCGCTCCCCCATATTCTGCATAATCGATGCGTCTGCCGAATCTTTTGAGAGCCCTTATGCCCATAAGGAAACCTATTCTGGCCAACCAGCTTTTTTTGACCTCTTCCTTGAGAATTTTATTAAGAGAAGTAGCCAGACCTTCCATGAGCTTCAGGGAAACATTGCCCACAAAGCCGTCACATACTATTACATCGGCTTTGCCAGTGAAAAAATCCCGTCCTTCAATATTGCCTATGAAGTTCATGGAGGACATTTTAAAAAGCTTTATTGTTTCTTTGACTAAGTTGTTCCCCTTGCCTTCTTCCTCTCCAATGGTCAGAACACCCACTTTGGGTTTCTTGACGTGGAGAACACTTCTGGCAAAAACTTCAGCCATAAGACCGAATTGTACCAGGTGGTAAGGCTTGCATTCAACATTGGCCCCTACATCTATGAGGATTACAGGACCTTTTTCTGAGGGCAGAATAGATGCCAAAGCCGGGCGCTCAATACCTTTAATCCTGCCCAGAATAAACATTCCACAAGCCAGTGTAGCGCCCGAATTACCAGCACTGACAATACCCTGAGCCTTGCCCTCTCTGGCCAGACGGAAAGCCACCTGTATAGATGAGTCTTTTTTTCTGCGCATGATGTCGGACGGTTTGTCCGACATCTCAACTACTTCTGAAGCGTGGACTATTTCCAGGTCAATATCTTTATTTTTTTTATCGGACAAGGCTGATTGAATTTTATTTTCATCACCCACCAAAATGAGTCCGAGGTCTTTTTTTCTGGCGGCCTCTATGGCTCCAGGAACTATAACCTCAGGACCAAAGTCGCCGCCCATGGCGTCAATAGCGATCCTGGGTTTAATTGGCGGCATCCTGCTGTAGCCTTAAATATTGGCGTCCCTTGTATGTGCCGCAGTCAGGGCAGATGCGATGAGGAAGTGTTGCTTCTCCACATTCACAGTAAATGAAATTTGGAGTAGGGATATGGTCATGAGACCTGCGCATGCCTTTTTTGGATTTGGATGTCTTTTTTTTGGGTAGAGCCATTTTATACCTCTTTTTTTAAGTTCAATGTTCAATTTTAACAGGCCGTTGAAAATTTCCCAATTGTTTTGTCGCGTCAAAAAGTTCAAACTTTTACGTATGTCTAAATAACCTGCGACCTTGAACTTTCTGTCTGATAAATATTTTTTCAACAGGATGTTAAAGGATTTATACTTAACTCATAACTATTTTTCTATTTTAACATTCTGAAAAACAGCCATTCTTGGATCACCGGCATTCTGGGAGCAGGCACATAAATCCTTGTTCAGGTCTTCACCGCATCTGGGACACAGGCCTTTGCATATTTCAGAGCAAAGGGGTTTATCCGGCAGGGCAAGAATTGCCTGTTCCTTAACAAGTTTTTGCAAATCAATATAACATTGGCCATTTTCAAATTTGAGAAGGCCGGTTTCAGAACCTTTCTGATGGCATTGCTCAAAATCTTCAAACAGATCAAAGTTATGATAGATGTCAATATTCGAAGATTCCAGGCATCTTGAACAAGGGATTATGGTCTGTCCTTTAATGTTACCCTTGAAGTAAATCCCATCTTTTTGTGGCAGTACTTCAACCATTACCTTCAGGTTATCACATTTTTCCTGATTTGACAGATTGTTATCTTTTAAACCTGCCCAATCCTGTTCATCTTCAAAATAAAACTCCCGGCCCTGGGCCGGGATATCTGATACGGTCAACCATTTTTTCTGCATATTAATTCCCAAAGGAACTTCCTATCTTCACTATATGGTCAATGTCAAGATTTTTGCTCTTGCCATTTTTAATGTTTAAGGATAATAAATCCTCTTTTGTAGATAACGAACTTCTTTGTAATGAAATTATACACACAGTCCGGGAGGGAAATAAAATGAGCAAGCAATGTGAAATCTGCGGAAAAAAACCGCAGGTAGGCAATAATGTCAGCCATGCCAACAATAAAAACAAGAGAAGGTTTCTGCCCAATCTCCAGAAGGTAAGATCGCAGAACAGTGAAGGGCAGGTTAAAAAAGTAAGCGTATGTACCAGATGTCTGCGCTCCGGGGCGGTTGTCAAACCTGCGATTAAATAAATTGTCTTTTCCTGTCTAATCAAACCCCGGGATAATCCTGTATTTCGGGGTTTTTCTTTGTTGCCATATCTTTAGATACACTCAACTCTCCTTTGTAGATCAGTGGAGTAAGTCTTGGCTGATGTGCTTTTTTCCGTTATTATCCCCAGTATAGGAACCAGGCCCAAATCGCTTGAACTGGCAATTTCCAGTGTGCTCAGTTCAATTGAGTACAGTTGTAATAGTCTCGCTCCGGAAAGCGTGGAAGTTCTGGTAGGTTTTGACGGTATAAAAGGCAAACGCGTTGTAAAATCTGCCATTGTTCACTATTATGATCTGCCCAGAGATAAAAACTGGGGGAATGGGATCAGAAACATCCTTCTTAATCTGAGTAGAGGCGAAAGGGTGGTTTTTCTTGATGATGACAATGCCTTGACCCCATCCGCTTTTGATACCTATCTGGATAATTATGATTCTGATATGCTGATTGCCCGTATCGATGTTAGAAGGGCTTTTGAATGCGAATACCTGCCCAGGGAAATTCCGGGAAAATCCCTTATCCGCCAGGGCAATATTGACCCTCTGTGCTTGTGTCTTTCCAGGGAACTGGTCGTGGTTCGTTGTGGTGGTTGGGCAGGAAAGGGAAAGTATGAGTCTGATTATTTGAATATTCTTTATTATTCAAGACGAGCCAGGAATATCAGACATGTGAAGGACGTGGTGGGCATTTATGATGCAGGCCAGGGCCTTGACCCCGAAGGAATCAATTTAAGACAGAAGCAGCTTTTTGAATATGGAAAAAAGTCTCAGGTTCTCAGTTGAAAATTTGACTGTTGTCTTTCATCAGCTTGACAGCTTCTTCCATCAACCCTTCTTTTTTAAGCATGGCAACCGCCTCCATCAATGCCTGTTTATCCCAGATAAAAAATTGTTGTTCCATGGGATAAATCAGCGTGTCTAATGCAGTGAGGCTGGTGAGTCCCAAATTAGTTACAAGCAGGTCCAGGTTTTTGAGAATGTCTCCGTTGTAAATTTCTGGAACAGCCTCAACACTTGCCTTCAATACAGGCAAAGGAATCATTGCGCAGGATGAATCCAGTCGGTCGTTCACAGAAGCATTGCCTATGCATAGATTTAAAAGGGCTGCAGACATGGACTTGCATAAAACAGGCGGCTGAGCATCAGAAAGTACATTTTTAAAGGCAGAGCGCATTATGTCAAGATCCTGAACAGCTTTGACCATACCTATTTCCTGATTCCAGAGAAAGTGATTGTTGAGCCATTTAAGCCAGTTGTCAGGAAAATGCCAGCCAGGTTTCAGGATTACCCCCATGTTTCCCCTTGCCAGGGAAAGGGCCTTATTTAATTTAAGTATTTCATTATCATCTGCCATGATGGGGCACGTTTGCTTGCTCCAGAAGAAAGTCCCTGAATCATTGTTAGACACAGGAAAAACTTCTATAAAATACTGAGTAGACCTATCAGCAATCTGTCTTAGTGTTTCCTGCACAAGATTATTATCGTTTTCTTCATCAAGCAGCAGAAAAATTGAATAACTGTTTTTCTGTCTTGGGATGTAGTTTTTTTGGTTGATTCTTGAATAAATTGCTTCTCCTGCTCTTTTAGCACACTGTCCATCCTGACCATAATCAAGTTCTTCAATATAATGCTTGCGCCGAGCACTTAGCATTTGGGGATTTTCCAGAGCCCTTTCAATTTCCTGCTGCAGCTGAGGAAAAGTATCAGCTTCCTGAACTGCGTCACGGACTCTGTACTCTATGTTGTTGGGGTTAAAGCTAGGATATTCCTCTAATCTGGGATTTTTATATAGTACCACTGGTTTGTTTAAGAACATGAATTCAATGAACATGGATGAAACATCGCTGACCATAACATCTGCTGCATGCATCATTCCGCTGTAATCAGTGTCATCTAAATAAATTATATCAGGGTGCTCCCTGGCCATATTCTGGTACATTTTAATCCAATACGGATCTGTCATATGGTGAAGTTTAACCATCACAATGCGGTCCGGTCCAGTCAGTTCAGATACTTTATCCTTGATCACAGGAATGGCGGATAGTTCTTCGTTAAATGTTGGGGCGAAAAGAATAATCTTTTTTTCCGGGTCTATGTTCATGTCCATACAGAATTTGCTCTTATTTACAGCATCTGGACCAAAGAGCATGTCGGATTTAATGTACCCGGTTACTTCAATGGGAATGAATACATTATCTTCAAGCCTTCTCTTGTGCCACGGCCCTGGAACACATATCATATCAGAAAGGTTTTCCCTTCGGATAATATTGTTACGACAAAAATAAAGTCCTTTACAGGTAAGACCGTGACCTACGTTGGCAACTTTTGATATATGGGGAATTCTCAGATGGCAGGGATCAGCTATTACAGCAATATTTGCCTGTACTTTTGACGAATCTGAGTAAAAACATGCCTTTTTCTTTATCTTTTCCACATCTTTTTCAGGTAAACCAACGCCAGCAATATCCTCTGTGGTAGGTATAAATTCAGGCGCAGAAAAGCAGAGCCTTAGATGTGGGTAAGTGATTTTCAAGTAGTCATGGATAGGTTCCAGGTAAGGAAGGTGCAGGCTTCTTTCAGCGTAAAACAGTATGTCTGCATTTTTTTCTGGATCATATTTCATGATAACTCCATAGATTTATGAATACTTGAGGCAGCTTTTCTTAGTTTGCCCATTTTCTTCTGGATTCTGGATAACTCTAAATACCTTGCTTGAGTGGGAGCTGACTTTACGAGCTTCTCAATGCATTCTTCAGCCTGGGATAATAAGTTCATTTTTATAAGCAGCTGTGACATTTCTTCCATAATGCTAAAGTTTCGAGGGTCATAGGGGTTAAACTGCAGGGCCCTATTATACATTTCAAGAGCTTTGTTCAGGTTGCCATTATTTATTTGAGTTTTCGCTTTTTCCCAGAAAAAGTTGGTATTGCTGTCAAGAAGCAAAAAGCTGATATCGCCATTGCCTGACTCCAAAGTGTCAGGGTGTATTGAGTCTCTTGCATAGTATAAATTTTCATCACATTCAATTTCCTGTGACCATTTCATGCCGAGAAGCTTTTCGTTTTCACTGTTATTTTTAAATCTTTCCGGTGTCTTACTTTCGTAATGATATACTTGCGATTGTGGACAGTAATGGCATGTGAGTCCTAATTTTTTTATTTTCAGGCAAAGGTCTACATCTTCAAAGCCATTTTTGAATCGTTCATCAAACATCCCCAGTTTTACGAATACCTTTTTTTTAATCAGCAGACAGGCCGCACTCAGGGCCTGGTAGTTTCTGGGTTTGTTTACTGCCGGGTGTTCTTTTCGAAATCCATTATATATGTGCATTACAGTTTTTTGATTAGTAAAAACTATCCCAGCATGTTGAATAGTGTCATCAGGATAAAGCAGTTTGGGGCCAATTGCTCCTATTCTGGGATCTTTTTTAATAGTCTGGACCAGCATGTTCAGCCAGTCTTGGGTCACCACTGTATCATTATTCAAAAAAACCAGATATTCTCCATCTGCTGCAAGGGCTCCCTGATTACAGGCCTTGGCAAAACCCAGGTTTGAGGCATTGGTTATGATTTTAATAAATCCTTGTTTTGCCAGCTGTGATAGATAATCAGCAGTGATTTTGTTTGATCCATTATCCACGATAATGATTTCGGTATTCATTGTGTCAGTATGTTTGAAGATAGATTCAAGGCAATTTATTGTATAGTCCAGGTTGTTTAAAACAGGGATAATTATGCTTGCCTGATAGTTTTTTTTATTTGCATGATGAGTACTTAATGACATGTTGTCTTTACATTCAAGTGGGTAGGTATAGATATCTAAAGCTTTTAATACATGCAGACCATTTTCATTTAATTTTATCCTTAACATATCAAGAAAGAGTTCAATATTTTGCCTCTCTATATCTTCATAGTGCTTATTAAGTATTGTTTTAGTGAACATCATGCATGAGGATGTAACCTGATCAGTTTTTAATGCTGAACCAATAAGAAATATTTTCAGTTGTGAAGCTATTCTGGCAAAGGGTGCATTTTTATATTCCTGAAAGTGAGTATCAATAATGTTCTGGTAGTCATGGCCTTGCTGGAGAGATTGAACAAGCCAGGCATTTTCGTTCCAGTGAAGGTGGCTCATTAGAAATTTTGGCCAGGAATGAGGCAGTGCAGTATTGGGGTGCACAATGGCAATGTATTCGATGTTCGTATTCTTTATGGCCTTGTGCAAAATGTCTGCACTAAGATGTGTACACTCATGCCAGTGAAAATCTGTGTTGCTGTAACCGCTTAGATTTTTACTGGAACCAGCCATGATAATATCTAAGTCAAAATTTTGTGTGGTGTCCTTAAGGTGTTTTAAAAAAAACAGGAGTTCATTTTTTGCGGGGGGATGCTTCCATGGCACAAAGACAGTGAATCTTTTTGGGAATTTTTGGTTGAAATGTTTTAAAACAGCCTGTGCTGTTCTCTTTGCTGAATTTCCATCTCTGCCATAACATAGCATTTCCGAGAAAATTTTTCTTTTTTCAGCCAGTTTATTGGGATAATTGACAGCCTCCTGCACAGCATTTTTCAATTCCTTAAAGTTGTTTACAATGGTGCAGGCTTTTCTTGCCTTATACTCTATGTCGGTAGAATCAAAGTGAGCAAACTGCTTTTTAAGAGGGTTATTTACAAGAATTATTGGCTTGTTCAGGAGCATAAATTCCAGAAAGGCCGAGGATACATCGCTAATTAATATGTCTGCAGCCTGCAGACTGGGCGTGATATCATTTTCGGAAATAAATGTGCAGAAAGGGTTGTTTTTAGAAAGCTTTTTATATGTATCTACCCACTTCTGATCTGTCATGCCATGCAGCTTGATCAAAAGGTGGGTATCAGGCCCTGCAAGATCTATTATTTGTTCTTTGATGACAGGAATGGCTGATAGCTGAAAATCAAATGTAGGTGCAAAAAGAATGAGCTGGCTTGCTGGGTTGATGCCTGCAATTCGACACAATGCTTTTCTTTTTTCCCCTGAAGGCTTGAAAAGAAGATCTGACTTTATGTATCCTGTAGTTTCAACTGGAATAACAAGATTTTTTTTC
>PWPY01000352.1 GCA_003558575.1 Desulfonatronovibrio sp. | reverse complement strand
GTGGAAAAGGATGCCTTCCATTTAAGGACTTATCTCGAAGATTTTGAACGGGTTGAAAAGGCTTACTCCATTGAAAAGCAGCGCCTTGCCCTCTTGGACTATGACGACCTGCTCTTTTTTCTGGAACGACTTTTAACCGAACATACTGAGGTGCTGGATTTTGTCAGAAACATATATAAATACAGCATGGTGGATGAATACCAGGACACTAACCTGGTCCAGGCCAGGCTGGCCAGACTTATCGCATCTCAGAACGGCAACATAATGGTCGTAGGAGATGATGCCCAGTCCATATATGGATTCCGGGGAGCAGATGTCGGCAATATTCTTGATTTTCCCAACCTTTTTCCCGGCGCGAAAATTATCAGGCTTGAGGAAAACTACCGTTCTACCCAGCCCGTTCTTAACCTGACCAATGATATTCTCTCCCATATGGAACATAAGTTTGAGAAAAAACTTTTTTCCCAGCGTACCCAGGGACCGGAACCCGAACTTATACGCCCTGCCAGTGATATGAGTCAGGCCAGAAATTTACTGAACAAAATTAATGAGCTGGGCGCAAAATATCCCTTGCATGAAATAGCGGTTTTGTTCAGAGCAGGTTATCACTCCTATCCCCTTGAAGTGGAACTCAACAAGGCTTCAATTAGTTACCAGAAGTTTGGAGGCATAAAATTTTCCGAGGCTGCGCATATTAAAGACGTACTGTCTTTCATGCGCATGGCTGATGCAAGTCCTGATTTTTTATCCTGGAAACGGAGCCTCGGCCTTTTGCCGGGTATTGGACCCAAAACAGCTGAAAAACTTTTCAAAGCCTATACAGAAGGCCAACATGAAGATCTTTTGAAATTCGCAGCCAAAAACAGTGAATTTTCCAGACTAAGGGAGCTTATTGCGGATATTTCAGGACTAATAAGCAATCCTTCCCAGGTACTTTCCATGGTCATGGAGTTCTATAAGCCCATTCTGGAAAAAAAATATGCTGAAGACCTTCCTAAACGCCTAAGCGGACTGGAACAGTTAGAACAGATCGTGTCCGGATACAATGATCTTCAAGTATTCTTAGCTGATATGGCCCTGGAAAACTCTGACCCCTTGGGAACAAACGCCAAAGAAGACTCCCTGGTTTTATCAACCATCCACTCAGCCAAAGGTCTTGAATGGCCCGCAGTCATGGTTATTGATCTTGTAGAGGACCGCTTTCCCTCGCGTAAAGCCATACAGGACCCTGGAGAAATGGATGAAGAACGCAGACTTCTGTATGTGGCCTGCACCAGAGCCAGGGATTATCTGGGCCTGTTTGTGCCGTCCAGCGTTTATCACCGGGGAAGCGGATTTAATCAGCCTGTTCAGGAGAGCCCTTTTATTCAGGAGCTTTCTGCGGAAAATTTTAGAGAGCTTCGAGAAAACACCATGGGCAGACTCAGTGAAAATCCTGTTCCTGCTTCATCACCTAAAGCTAAGGCTCAAGCCATACCCAACACCCCTGCAAGTGCCTACTGCAGCCATAAAATATTTGGTCGTGGCAAGATAATCATGGCCATCCCCCCAAATAAATATAAGGTTAATTTTCCTGGATTCGGGCTTAAGGTTATAAATGGCGATTATCTGACCATTGAGGACTGAGAAATCATTATGTTAAAGTCAGAAAACCACTTTCTGGAGATAGTCAGTAAGGCATTCCCCAACACCCACAAGCATATGCTTGTGGGACGCGGAGATGACTGTGCTGTTTTGGCCTGTCCGGCCAAACTTTGTTTAAGCAGTGATCTTTTTCTTGAAGATATACATTTCAGATTAAAATATTTCAGCCCTGAAGATGTAGGCTACAAGGCGCTGGCTGTAAATTTAAGCGATCTTGCAGCCCATGGAGCGCGCCCATTAGGCTTCAACCTCAATCTTATCTGGCCTGAATATTTGGATTCAAACTTTTGTCAGCGTATGCTCCATGGAATGGCGGATCTGGCCAGACAATTTGATATAGGTCTGACCGGAGGAGATTTGAGTTTCGGCAGCAATCTGGGCCTTGCCATCACTATCTGGGGACAGAGTCCTGAACGAATTCTGCTGCGGGGCAAGTGTCGGCCAGGAGATGTGATTTTTCTGGTGGGAGATATTGGTCTGGCCAGATGCGGACTTATGATCTTGGAACACGAGCCTGAGTTATCTGAAAAATTTCCCCTGACAACTTCCAGACATCTACATCCTCTGCCCTTAGTTCTTGAGGGAGAGATACTGGCAGGAATTGAATCCGTAAAAGGATTGATGGATGTTTCTGATGGCCTTATGAGCGATCTGCCAAGATTTCTGGCCCAGGATACTGGTATTGAGATAGATCCTGATTTTCCTGTACACCCTGAAATGCAAGAGTATTCTCAAAGTAAAAACCATGACCCAGTGATTTTTTCACTTACCGGTGGTGAAGACTATGCCTTGCTGGGAGGATGTCCTTCTGAACAATGGCCCATGGTAAAATCCAGAATTCCATCGGCCTGGAAACTGGGCACAGTCATACCGGAAAAAGGCATCTTTCTCTCTCGCAAAAAACTCCAGACAAAAGGCTTTGATCATTTTGAAAAAAACTGATTTTTATCCACCCGGACACCTTTTAGACCGGACAATATTATGCAAAAGAATTGATTTTGAAGGTCTGAGCGTTGAAGTTATTTATAAACTCATTAAAAATGTCTACATTAAAATATTACCACCCCATGGTGATGTCAGGATATCGATTCCTGTTGGTATGAACATTT
>PWPY01000224.1 GCA_003558575.1 Desulfonatronovibrio sp. | reverse complement strand
CAGACATTTTCAAAAAGTTAGCTTTGGGGTTCTGATCAATGGTGCTGCGCAGGGTATCGTAACCAATGGTAGTGTGGGTTTTCATGATTTCAAACTCCCTTTCATCCAGTCTGCCCGGTTTGAGCAGGATATGGTCGGGAATGCCCACCTTGCCAATGTCATGCATCGGGCTTGTAGCGTAAATATCATCAATGAATCTTCTGCTGACTTTTTCAGGGTAAATTGAGTTTTTCAGGAGAAATTCTGAAATAAGCTTGCAGTAGCTCTGAATTCTTTCCAAGTGCAGGCCGGTTTCCGGATCCCTTGTTTCAGCGAGTTTGGCCATGGCAAAGATGACAGTGTCTTTACTCTGCAGACTGAAGATTCTTTCACTGGACTTGAGCCTTACTGCCAGTTCAGCTTTATTTACCGGCTTTGTGAGGTAGTCGTCCACCCCTGATTCAAAACCATGGATCAGGTCATCAGACTCATCTCTGGATGTTATCATGATGACATAAGTGTACTCATCCATTTCAGCCTCACGCACCATGGAGCAAAGTTCCACTCCGTCAATACCGGGCATATTCCAGTCTGTAAGGATAATGCGCGGTCTGTTTTCCAGCCACAATTGGAGAGCTTCTTTGCCGTCTGCCGCTGTCAAAGGTTCATAACCCAGTTTTTTGATGTACAGTGCAAGGGTTTTGCGACTTATTTTGTCATCTTCTGCGATAAGTACCTGCATGATATTACCTTGTTTTTGAGCTTAAAGTTTTCTAAGTTTTAAATATCTGAGAGTCAGGTATTTGCCTGTCTATTCTTTTGAGATAAAAAATCACTGGCTACATGGACAAACTTTTCCACATGATCCTTAAGCAGCTTAGAGTCAAGAACTACCTGCTCCCAAATCTCCTCTCGGGCGTTTTTCATGATTGAGGAGCAAAAGTGCTGGATTGTTTCCGCACCTATATAACCGGCCGACCCTTTGAGTTTATGCGCTGACCTGTCAGTTCGTTCAGAATCAGCGGACTGAACGCATTCGAGGATTTTGGACAGGTTTCCGGGTAGATCCTCAAGAAAATCCTTTAGTATTTCTGAAGCTATTTCATAGTCATTTTCATAGCGTTTCAAAAATTCCTTCTCATTAAAGACAAATATATTTTCGGGCAGTTCACAATTTTCAGCAAGAGGTGAAAGATCTTTCTTTTCAGGCTCCTTTTGATCTATTGTGCATCGTGTTTGAGGAATCATGTCAGCAATTAGACGCAACAGGTCCTTTTTGCGCAATGGTTTGGAAAGATATTCATCCATTCCAGCATCCAGGCACTTTTGACGATCACCAATCATGGCGTTGGCTGTGAGGGCGATAATTGGCACTCCAGACGTATCGGAGTTATGTTGAGGCCTGTCTGCGAGGGTGTCTGAGTGCAAGTTTTCATCTGCAAGGTTGTTTTGCATGCCTGCAGCCTTTTCAATTTTTCTGATTTGTGCGGTAGCCTCCAGTCCGTTCATTACCGGCATCTGCACATCCATCAGGATTAGGTCGAAGTTCTGTTCCTTGAATATGTCAACAGCCTGCTGTCCATTTTCAGCCAAAGTTATGTTTTTGGTGATATTACTGAGCATGAATTGTACAGACTTTCTGTTTACAGGATGGTCATCAACCAGAAGAATTCTTAATTCCTGGGCAGACATCTGGTCAATATCTGGCAGACTCTGTGATTCGTTTATATCCTGCCGGTTTGGACATTCATCCTCAGATGCTGATTTCCTGGGTGTGGATCTTTCCTTTCTTCCTTCAAGGACGCCCTGGATGGCCTGAAGCAGATGATCCCTGCGAACCGGCTTGGGAAGATATGAGTCCACGCCGGCATCATAAAGCTTCTGGGCAGGAATGTGGCCCCAGAATGAACTCAGAACCACAATGGGTATCTCATCAAAATCCTTTTTTCTGCGAATATGCTGGGTCAGCTCCAGCCCATCCATGCCAGGCATGGCATAATCTATTACAGCCAGTTGATATGGGTGTCGGGATTTGACGCTTTCTTCAAGATTGACCATGGCTTTATAGCCGTTTTCCACGAGATGGCACTCTGCTCCAATACCGCAAAGATATCTTGATATTATGGACTGATTGACCGCGTTGTCATCCACCACCAGGATTTTCATGTTGTCCATATGAAATTCAGATGCTTGCTGGGCTTGCTCCCTCGGTATTTCAACCTGGATTTCAAAGTAGAACTCTGATCCCTGGCCAGGGGTACTTTCAAGCTTGAGTTCTGCTCCCATGAGTTTCACAATTTCTTTACTTATGGCCAGACCCAGACCGGTTCCACCATACTTTCTGGTTGATGAATAGTCAGCCTGGGTGAAGTGTTCGAAAATTTCCCTTTGTTTGTCCGGTGCGATTCCAATGCCGGTATCTTTCACTGAGATTCTCAAGAGTGCGGACTCATGGTCTCTTTGCAGACATTTAACCTCCAGCAGGATATGCCCCTGGTCTGTAAACTTTACTGCATTGCCTGCAATATTGAACAGCACCTGCCTGAGTCGCAGATTGTCTCCCTTGATAAATCTTGGAGCATCAAGGTCATAGTGCATGAGCACTTCCAGCTTCTTTTCCCCTGCTTTGCCTGCCAGCACTGACAGAAGATCCGCCACTTCATTTTCCAGGTCAAATTCTCTTTCGGTCAATTCCAGCTTGCCGGCTTCAATCTTGGAAAAATCAAGGATGTCGTTAATAATGGCCAGCAGCGTTTCAGAAGACATGGCAGCCATTTTTACGTAT
>PWPY01000204.1 GCA_003558575.1 Desulfonatronovibrio sp. | reverse complement strand
GAATGCTGAATAAACAATAAAGATTATGATCAGACTGCTGAGAATTGAAAACAGCTTTTTGTAAGGATCTGTCCATTTGTAGACGAATGGTCTGCAGGCCTGACCCACCATTAGAGGCGCCAGGAGCATGAGGGAGATATCAAGAAAAAGTCTTCCAAGAGGGAGTGTTTCACCACCTGTCTGCAGCCAGATACTTATCCAGAGGGGTGTTATGAATATGCCTGCCAGGTTGGCCAGGGTGGAATTGAAGACTGCTCCGGCAACATTTCCCTTGGTCATGGCTGTGTAAGCAACAGAAGTAGCTATTGTGGTGGGCAGGGCAGCGAGAAATAAAAATCCTATTTTCAGCTCTCTGGATAGAAAGTCGCCGGTGAAGAGTAATATTGTCAGGGCCAGCAAAGGAATGACAAGAAAGATTATCACCTGAACAAATACATGCAGTCGCCACTGCATGATTCCTTTTTTCAAAACTGCCAGGGACAAGGTCAGTCCCTGGAAGAAAAAGATCAAAACAACCCCCATTTTGGTAGTCAGTTCACTTCGCAGCACCCCTCCTGAAGACCCCCATCCCGGTGTCAGCCAGGCCATAAATGCCGCACCCAAAAGTCCCATAAGAAACCAGTTCTGAACCATCCATCTTTTTATCTGCAATGCCTTTCTCCTGATATTTGAAGTGAAGGGGTTTGAAGCATATATTCAGGTAGATTGCAACAATTTTGAAAACCTGGTGTATTTCCATATACAGCTTAAAATAATCCGCTAAACGAAATCTAATTTGTTTTGTTCATGGTTCTGATTGATTATCTGCATCAATTTCAATGACAGGTATTTGTTGGCTGTCAACAGTATTGTCAGGGTAGTTTTGGCTGGAAGGCAAATAATTGGTGGATATTTACTTTGTTTGTGAAAAAATGTTTTTCATTGACTGCTGATCTTAATACTGGAATATGCTCAATTCATCTTATAATCAGTGAAAAAAATATACTTATTAGAAATTTCCAGCAGGCAAGCTTAACTGACTGTAGAAAATTCTACTTGTAGTCGCAATCTACGTATTGTGCTTACTACTGTTTATACGGATCAAATTGTTTACATGGAAAACAGCTACTCAGCAATGCACTGGACAAGAATACTCATTATGAACCCAAGGAAAAACAGCTATGAAAGCGGTAAGTTTTAAGGGAGGACTCAAGCTTCCTGTTCTTCAGACCGGAGTTGACAGATCCATCATATCTGTCCCTCCTGGGCGGGAATTGATTGTCCCCATGAAGCAGGATCTTGGGCCTGAATGTAAACCTCTGGTCAAAAAAAAGCAGATGGTTCAGGCTGGGGAAATGATAGGAGAAAGTCCGCTGGAACATGGAGCCTGTATTCACGCTCCTGTGTCTGGCAAGGTAACAGATGTTACCCGTTCTTTTGTTCATTTTTCCGGGAAAAGGATGCCTGCGGTGGTCATTGCCAAGGATGGACCTACCAATAAGTCCAGGCGACAGGACAAGGACAGTTTTCTTGACTCTCTGTTTTTTGGCGGTCTGGTAGATTTTGACAAGGACACTGTCCCTCTCGCTGTCAAGCTTGACGAGGCCAAGTTGAACCACGTGGACAGCCTTATAGTCAATGCCATGGATGTGGAGCCTTTCTTTTCCAGCAGAATAAGGGTGATGGCTGAAAAAATTCATGATGTTCTTGCCGGAATCAAGACAATTCAGGAATATCTGAATATAAAACAGGTATATATTGTAATTGATCAGCAGTACACAGGCTTGCTCTCTGATCACCAGACAAGACTTCTCCATGATATCACTCTGGTTCCTCTTAAGTACAAATATCCTCAGGCTATTGATTATCTTCTGGTAAAAGCTATCCTGGATAAGGAAGTCCTCTGTACCATACCCTGTCGGGATATAATGCACAGTCAGGATATTGATGGTCTTGTGCTTAGTGTGGATACCTTAGCTGCGGTGGGGTCTAAGCTTGTTTCCACAGAAAGAGTAATAACTGTCAGAGATTCTGCCGGCAAAATCCATGAAAATTTTCAGGTGGAGATTGGGACTCGGTTCAGTGAAATTCTGGACGCCTGTTCATATGAGCTTGATCCCGAATCCAGGATTGTGGCAGGTGGACCCATGAGTGGGCAGATCCTGGCTGATCCCAGCATGCCTGTAACCAAAGACCTGCAGGGTATATTTATTCTTGATAAAGAGCATATTGTTAAAAAAGATCCCAAAACCTGTATAAAGTGCGGACTTTGTGTTGATGTCTGTCCAGCCAGGCTTATTCCTTTTATGATTTCCGGGTCTGTGGAAAAAGCTAATTATGATCAGGCCCAGAAATATCAGCTTTCTTCATGTTTTGAGTGTGGCTGCTGTTCCTATGTTTGTCCCTCCCATATTCCCATTCTGCACTGGATACAATTTGGAAAATTTGAAATCTTCAAACAAAGGAGCAGGTTGTGAACACATCCCGGATGATTGCCGCGGCTAATCCGCACATGCACAGCGGAAATTCCATATCCAGAATGATGCTCAATCTGATCATTGCCCTTATTCCAGTGTCTCTGGTGGGAGTCTACCTTTATGAAATGGATGCTGTCAGACTTATTGCCATCACTATTTCTTCTGCTGTCATATGGGAGATTTTTTTTCAGAAGCTTTTCAGGAAAAAAGTCGCAGTGATGGATTTAAGTGCAGTGGCTGGAGGACTGATGCTGGCCCTGATGCTTCCCCCTGCTTTGCCATGGTGGATGATAGTGCTGGGAACCATGCTG
>PWPY01000287.1 GCA_003558575.1 Desulfonatronovibrio sp. | reverse complement strand
GAAGGAAGGGACATAACTTTATAAGTAATTTCAGCATGTTTTTTGTCCTGGAACGAGTCCTGGAAAAATGGCCAGCATTACGAAAAGGCTATCAGGAAAACCCCTGCAACCATTATAAAGGCAGCTCCCAATCTGGTCTTAAGGTCTTTTTCCATGAAGTACAGGCCGCCAATAAGTACGCCCAGAACTATACTCATTCTTTTTATGGCAATAACATAAGGTACAAGGCCAATACTAATGGCGGTCATCTGAAAAACAAACCCCGCTCCGGTAAAAAATCCCATTAGCAGAAGCATGCCTGTACCTGTTCTGAATCTGCCTTTCATGGATGAACGGTTGATAAAAAGAACTATGGTCAAGCCCAGAGCAATAAAACTCTGTACGCATACTGCCCAGAAAAAAGGTGTGGTGGCCATCACTCCAATCTTATCAATATTGGCTGCCACACTCCATATCAAGGCTACCATAAGCATAAGTCTTGCTCCTGGTTCTTTGACAATGGCCTGCAAAGGACTGAATATGGTTGTTCTATCTTTTATTCCCAGGATGTATGATCCTAAAAATATCAGGAAAACGCCGGCAAACCCTAAAGGAGCGGGAATATCGCCAACCATTATGGGAGATGTGATCAGCAGAAAAACCGGAGTAAAGCTTAATAGCGGCAGGGTAATGGAAAGATCAGACAGGCTGATGGCCCGGATGTAAAGCAAGGTAGCAAGAATATTCAGGCCGCCCCCAGTTAAAAGGGCAACCCAGAATTCTCTGGGAATCACCTCCGGGATGGGTACAAAAAAAATCAGAGGAATTATAAAAGGAAGACTGAAAACCTTCCACGCCCAGGAAATGGTAAATACATCATACTGCTGCAAAGACTTTTTGCATAGACCATCTTTCAGGGCTTCACATACGGCGGTAAGAAAGGAAAGGATTATCCACATTAACTGCTGCCATTAGTATAGGACTTGTGGTTTTTCCCCAATAGACAGAACACCTCATAAGAGATAGTCCCCCACCAGACAGCCAGCTCATGAATATCTATTCGATTCTGACCACTTCCTCCCAAGATAAAGACTTCATCTCCAGGAACCAGCTCAGGAGCTCCTGTAACATCCACTGCAGTAAGCTGCATGCATACCTTCCCAAGAACAGGGAGTCTCTTGCCATTATACACCATCCAGGACTTATTGGACAAAGAGCGGGAATAACCGTCTGCATAACCGCAACCAATTATGGCCACCCGCATGTCTCTATGAGCAACAAAGGTCAATCCATAGCTGATGCCTTGCCCTCTTGCCAGGTCATGCACACATAAAACCGGAGCCTTAACGCTCATGGCCTGCTTCAAACTTGTCCCCTTGTCTTGCCGGCAAGTCCCGGCAAACGGATTGCCTCCGTACAATGCTATACCCGGTCTGGCTACGCCTTTGCAGATTGATGGAAAGCTGAGAATAGCTGCTGAATTACTTAGAGACTTTTGTACTTTAAATTTCGCCTGGGAAAAAACTGAACATATAGAGTCAAGGATTCTGGACTGCTCCATAACCCGGGATTCCATTTGAGGAATATCAGCGCACGCAAGGTGGGAAATGATCATCTCAGGAACAAGGCACGGGTTTGCAGCAAGATAATGGGCAGTTTCTGCGGCCTGACCAGGTTCAAAACCCAGCCTGCCCATACCTGTATCAAACTTGATCCCTATCTTCAGCCTGTAGCCTTGAGGACAATTTTGAACAAGTTGCTCCAATTGAAACCATGAGTGAACCGCAGGTGTGATCCTGTACTCAAAAACATTATGAAAATCTTCAGGGCTCAAAGGGCCAAGAAGAGAGTATATCCCAACGCCTGAAAGACTTTGCCTGAGGGCTATTCCCTCATCTATTGTGCCCACAGCAAAGGTCTGGACTCCCTGGGACAGCAGGGAATGAGCTGTTTTTTCCATTCCATGCCCGTAAGCATCCGCCTTGACCACAGGCATTATCTGTCCGGCTGAAATTGAACAAAGGACACGATAATTGTGTTGAATAGCTTTTAGATCTATCTCTACTTTGAGCATCTCAACCTGACAATAATTTCAAAGATTATAAACTTTACCAACTTATGATCCCTCGACATTTCATATGGATTTTTTAAAAAAACTGCGAGCAGCAATTCCACACCAAACATCCAAGAGCCCAACTTAAGTCCTTAAGTATAATAAAATCACCCACCAATGGAAGACATTACTCTCTTGCAGAAACTTGTGGACTTGCCATTTTTCTGTTCCACAAGCTCATGGCCCATGGGCTTTTTCATTCCAGCTTTTTCAAGCACAGCCTTGAGCCGTTCCCTGCTGATTTTTGATGAACGGATCAAAGGCAGCAAACGATAATCCTTATCTGAAAACAGACATGTCCTGAGGCGGCCATCAGCTGTAATGCGAAGACGATTGCAAGTACCACAGAAATGGTTGCTCAAAGGGGAAATAATTCCAATTCTGCCAGCACCCTGGTCTAAGGAATAAATCCTTGCCGGCCCGTTATTCACCACAGGTTGATCTACAGAATTGAGGCCAGTCAGCATACCAATACCTCTAATTATTTCCCGGGCAGGCCAGAAATGTTCTTTGTTCCACAATGTTTTCTGGCCAATGGGCATAAACTCAATAAAGCGCACATCTAAGGGTTTGGTCATGGCCAGGTTAACAAAGCCTTCCAGTTCGTCATCATTAACTCCTTTCAATGCTACCACATTCACCTTGACCCTGATTCCCTCTTCCAGACAGCGATCAATACTTGTCAGCACATTATCAAGAGAGTTCCTGCCGGTAATCTCGGCATACTTATTCGGATCAAGAGTATCTAAGGAAATATTCAGTCCTTTAATTCCAATATCTTTCAAGGCTCTTATCTTTCCAGCTATAAGTGTGGCATTGGTAGTAACTCTGATATCAAGCCTGGGAAAATCATCCTTTATCCTGTTAAGAAAATATAGAATATCCCGCCTGGCAAAAGGCTCTCCACCTGTAAGACGTACCTTTTGAACATCCATCTCAGACACAACACCAAGCAAACGGAACATATCTTCATAAGTCAGTATCTGATCATGAGGAATAAAACGCATATTTTTACAGGGGCGGCAATAAAAACAATTAAGGTTGCACCTGTCAGTTACACTCAAACGCAGATAACTTACTGCCCTTCCATAATTATCTTTTATCATTTTTTATCTTGTAAACAGGTTACTTTTAAAAAAACAGCTACTCATCTATAGCATCCATTCTTTTTCCTGAAAGAAAAGCTGAGATACCTCGTCTGGAATATCAATATCTCTATTTTCAAACCCGAGATGTCTTCGAATAAGTTCACGCAGGGCACTTCTTTTTCCTGCAAATTTGTCAACACCCGCTTGAGCCTGATAGCCAACGCCAAGGTCATCAATATATGATTTATAAATTACTGCGTTTTCAAGAGACTGCCCATTTCCTTTCCATAAGGCCCGAACCGACTCCTTGTGCATTAAAATATCATGACACTCAAGATCAAATCTGCACTCTCTTGTCTCCACGCAGGGAGCACAAAAAGGCATGGCTTGAAAAACATTGTGTCCCTGTCCATAAGGACCGGTTTCAAAACAATAGGCTGATGAAACAAAAATTGCTGTGACTTTGACTCCGAGATGCGCTGCAAGATGCATGGTTCCGGTATCAGGAGTCAAGACCATCTGCAGCGATGAAACCACATCTTTCAAATCTGTAAGACTTGTCTTACCGGTTAAATCATTAATATCCCGGACAAGGGAGGAAGAAATCTGACTTTTCAGTTCTTTTGCAACCGGTCTTTCAGCTTTACTTCCCAGAAGAAATATTTCTCTGGAGTTCATTTTTGAGCGCAGGGCCTGAATAATAACACTCAGACTTGAGGTTGGAACAGAGCGCCTGAGATTCCTTCCAGCCAGGACTACGCCTAAGCCCCGCCCTTTATCAGATACAGGAGGATTAACCTTATGCGCAGCAATGGGAGAAGGGGCAAAATGGCCCCAGAAATCCATAAGATTTATGGGACTAAGCCTTCTCTGCCCTGCTAAGCGGAAAAAAAGCCTGGTCCAGGGATGTCGCATGTCCTGACCATTAATATTCATGTATCCTTTGACAATATCTGGATCAAAAAGCCTGGCCAAAGAAAAATTCAGGCCTGAAAAGTTGAGGTTAACCACCAGATCAAAATCATTGGCAGCCAGTTCTTTAATACTTCGGGAGTTGAACTGCAGAATATCTTTTGAATCCGTTACTGATACTGCATGGGCTTTCAGAGGATGAACCACTGTACCCGGGTAAATAATTTCAGACAGGGAAGCCAGAGAACTGTCAACAGCAAGGTGAACCAATGAATGGGTCTGAAGGGACTTTACAAGACGCTTGGTCTGCAATAAATCACCAAAGCGAGCCAACTGAATAATTAATGTCTTTGAGTTCAACTTTTTCCTTATAAATAATATTTATGTGGTCAGAATTATGGCAAAAAGGTCTGTATCAAAGCATTATATGTATTTCCAGATTTCAACCATATAACAAGTAATCTTTCCGGGCAACCATAACAAATCCTTGAAAATCATACACTCAGACATAAAATGCGTTATTACCCCTTATTCTTAGATATTTCTCACAAGACCTGCATGGTGGCAGGTGCAGGAACTGTAGGCACAAGAAAAATCAAGACCCTGATCCAGTGCTCTCCTGAGCGGATTATTGTTATTGACCCTCATGCTTCCACAATCCATATCCCTGATCCGGAAAATATAATCAGGCATCTGAGAGAAGACTTCACCCCAGCCCATCTAAAAGGATGTTCCCTTGTCTTTGCCTGCACAAACAACCCCGAGGTAAACAACCTGATAGTTGAGGCCTGCCGGAAAGAAAACATCTGGTGCAATGTGGCTGAACGACCAGAACTTGGAGACTTTATACTTCCTGGAGTTTTTTCCAGGGATGACTTGATCATCGCAGTTTCCACCAGCGGATGCAGCCCCGCGCTTACAGCTAAGATAAAAAACGATTTAAGTGAAATTTACGGCTCAGAATACGCTCTCTTGACCCAACTCATGGCAGAAGTTAGAAATCTTATTCTACCCCTTAATTTTCCCCAGAAAAGCAACAGGGAGTATTTCAGAAGGATTGTAAATTCAAATGCCCTGAAACTTCTCGAATCCGGGGAAAAACAGGAACTAATACTCCTGTTAAAGGAAATTTTGCCAAAGCAGACTCATAACCAAATCCAAGGTGTAACCGATGCTCTCCTTTAGAATTCTGGATTTCTTTATTGCGCTTTTGTATTTTACTGGAGCGCTCTCATTTTTGCTGGGACTTATCTATTCCAGCAAAAAAACTCAGGACAGGGCAGTTATTCTTTCCATTGCAGGTTTTGGCCTGCACAGCCTGGATCTGTTTCTTAAATATATACTTGGTATTGGGGAAATCCTGACTCAGAGCCAGTTTTACATAAGTCTCATGGCTTGGTCATTCCTTCTGATTTACTTTTTTCTATGGTGGAAACTGAAGTTAAAGTTTCTTTCCATTACTGCTGCCCCCTTAGCTCTTCTGCTTTTTACCGGTTCTTTGGCCATATCTCCATCAACCCTGCCTGTACCTGGAATACTTCAGGGCCTGTGGTTTGGGCTGCACATAGGCTCTTTGTTTATAAGCATGGCTCTGTTGGCCATGGCCTTTGGAGCAGGAATAAGCTATATATACTTAGATAAAAAAATAAAAGCCAAGACCAAGTTAAGCAATGTTTCCAAAGATATCCCTTCCCTGCAAAGCTTTGATCGAGCCAATCATCTCGCAGTCATATATGGTTTTCCCCTTTATACCATAGGTGTACTTTCAGGCTTCATCTGGGCCGCCTTTACCTGGAAGACCATATTTACCTGGGACCCCAAGGAAATCATGACGGTTATTACCTGGTTTGCCTTTGCCTGGCTTTTCCACAAAAGAATTTCCGGAGCCTGGAGAGGCAAAAAAGCTGCTCAAATGGTCATTATCATTTTTGCCCTCACCTTGATATCTTTCATTGGCATCAATTTTTTCACTGAAACTCATCACAGCTTAAGGCCGTAATGGAACAGCGCATATACCTTTTTGGACTCAATCATAAAAGTGCTGATGTGGAGATCAGAGAAAAGTTTGCGTTAACAGGATTTGATCCTGAAGTTAGCGGGCTTATGGGACAAGAAAGCCCTATTAAAGAAACTCTGGTGTTATCTACCTGCAACAGGGTGGAGATTATCTGTGTAAGCGACGCGGAATTAGATGAAGTTTCACCTATGATTCTAAAATCATGGGCAAAATTTTGCCAGCAGGAATATTCCCTTCTTGAGAAACATATCTACTCTTTTCAAGATCTAAAAGCGGTGGACCATCTTTTTTCCGTGGCCGCAAGTCTTGACTCAATGGTTCTCGGAGAACCTCAGATCTTAGGACAGCTCAAGGATGCCTACCGGGAATCCGTAAAAAACAAGACCGCCGGGGTAATCATTAACCGTCTGCTGCACAAGTCATTTTCCGCTGCCAAGAGAATACGCACAGAAACAGAGGTATCCTCCAGCGCGGTTTCCATAAGCTACGCCGCAGTGGAGCTGGCCAGAAAAATATTTGGAGAACTTCAGGACCAGAGGGCCATGCTTATCGGTGCAGGGGAAATGGCTGAACTGGCCGCACTTCACCTGTTAAACAGTGGACTCAAAGATATAATGGTGGCCAACAGGACTCCGGCAAGGGCCCAGGAGCTTGCACAAAGATTCAAGGGACAGGCCATGTGCATGGAGAAAATGTTAGACCATCTGCACAAGGCCGACATTGTTATCAGCTCTACAGGTGCAACTTCCACAATAATAAGTGCCAGTCAGGTCAAAGAGGTGTTGAAAAAAAGAAAAAATCAACCCATGTTTTTTATTGACATTGCAGTGCCAAGAGACCTGGACCCAGACATAAATATGCTGGATAATGTTTATCTTTACGATATAGACGACCTCAAGGAGGTTGTTGAGGAGAACCTTGCAGGCCGCAGAGAAGAGGCTGACAAAGCCAGAGAAATTGTGAAGCAGGAAGTTGACAAATTTTCTCACTGGCTGAAATCACTTGATTTAAGCCCGACCATAGTTGATCTTCTTAACCGCGGAGAAGCCATCGCTCACAAGGAAATAAAAAAATCTTTACGCAATCTTGGCCCTGACGCGGATGAGGCTACCAGAAAAGCAATGGAGCAATTAGCTACATCCTTAGTTGGCAAACTATACCATGAACCCATAATTTTTCTGAAAAGAAGGTCCAGAGAGGAAGGATCCTCTGATAAATTCATAGATCTGACCAGAAGAATCTTTAATCTCGATAATGAACAGGCCCCGGAAAATGCACACCAAAACAGAAAAAGGAAATAACTCATGCGTTCATACCTCATTCAGGAAATAAGTACACAGGACATGCTTAGAATCACTGAAGGAATAAACCAGAAGGCATATAAAACCCCCATGGAAAGTCTCTTCTGGATCACCCTTCCTGAAGAGCTGCTTACCCCGGAACAAAAAAAACATTCAGACCAGTGCGGCCCACATTACCTGGCCTTAGAAACAGGAGAAGACTGGGTAAAATTAGAACTATTAATTCGTTGCGAACGGAAAATCCGCTGCGACTGCATCTCCTATGCTACCCCTGAGCAAAGAGAATATATGATTGACTTTCTGGACCAGACCATCAGAAACCAGGACGTCAGTGTCTGATTTTTGCCAGGGCCTGGTTCTGCATTTCACTTACAGTTGTATAACAGTAGTTATCAAAGGTTTAAACTGTTATGCATAATTTTGCTTGACCCTTTTTGCGCCCCGTACTAAAGCCCGGCCATACAATTTAACGATTTTTACCGCCTGGGGACTGAAATGCAGAAAAACACCCATTCCAAAAAAAGAAAAAAGCCACCCCAAGGTGTGCCCAGCCATTTTTATATTTTTTAGCAGCCTGTTGAAAACAATCTCTACTGAACAGGCCGTTCAAAAATCCCAAGCGACAGTCCGGCACCCACTTGTGATGTAAGTGAAGACTTATGCCGGGATAATGCCTGTGCAAGTGGGTGCCGGATAAAGAGCAAAAAAAGTTTAAGGTCGCAGCGTATTTAGTCATACGTAAGAGTTTGAACTTTTTGACGCGACGCAGCAATTGGGAGAATTTCAACGGCCTGTTAAAGTCAAAAGTTTTTGCTCTTATACCTGTTCAACACATTTTCAGTTCATTGTAACAGCCTGAATCCTGATTATTTTCGCCCTTGCTGCTTGTTTGATCGGCCACAAATCAGGACTTTTGACTGACTTATAACTATCCTATTTCATGAAATATTTTTTTGAGGTGACAAAATGCAAGAATGGATCAACCAGCTCCAGAATATCGTCAATACTAAGGAAAAACTGGAAAAATTTATAAATATCTCTCCTGAAGAAATGGAGGCCATTTCTTCCATGAAAACTAAATGGGGAACAACTCCTTATTTTGCGTCCCTCATGGAACCTGATGACCCCAATTGCCCCATACGCAAGCAGGTAATCCCAAACAGACTTGAACAACAGAACTGCTACGGTCTTCAGGATTACCTTATTTTTAAAGAAAATAGAGCTGTTGGTGAAAAAAGACCTGACTGCATTGCAAGACAGTATCATGACCGGATTGCTTTCACAGTCACTGATATCTGTGCCATTTACTGTCGACACTGTTTCCGCAAGGAACTGGTTGTAGATCAGGACCTGGCACTGCGCTTTGACCTCAATGAAGGTCTTGACTGGATTCGGGAACATTCAGAAGTAAGGGACGTTCTCATTACAGGCGGTGACCCATTCATACTCTCTGACGACAAGTTAGACAGAATCATCACCGAACTGAGACGCATTCCTCATATTCAGATGATTCGCTTTGGAACAAGAACGCCCATCGTACTCCCCCAGAGGATAACCCCTGAACTCATGGAGATCCTTGGAGATTTCCACAGGGTTCCCATCTGGATCAATACTCAGTGCAACCACCCCAATGAACTGACAGAGCAGACAGCTGAAGCTGTATTCAATCTTCTCAAATGTGGAATAAATGTCGGGAATCAGGCAGTACTTCTTAAGGGTATAAATGATGACGTGGAAACTTTCAGGCACTTGCATCAGAAACTGCTTTCCGTTAGAATAAGACCTTATTATGTTTTTTATTGTGAGCCTGCGCCAGGAATTGATCATTTCAGGACACCTGTAGAAAAAGGAGCAGAACTCATACGCGATGCTCTGAGAGGTCATACCACCGGTCTTGCGCAGCCTATGTATGTCATTGCTACCAATATTGGGAAAATACCACTTATGCCTGACTATTATATTCAGGAAAAGAATGAATCCGAATATATTCTCAGAAACTATAAAGGGCAGACCACTACCCTGCCTGTAATTAGAGATTGATTCACAAAGGGAGCTTGAGGGGACTCTTCAGGCTTCCTTTAGAAAACCTCTCTAATCTTTATCCACCATGAACAACTGCGACAGCAAAGAAGACCAACCCGCCCATTACGTAAAGCAATACCCACCTGCCTTTTTCCTTGGTTTTCTATATTTCTACTTCACTAAAGACAGATGTTATAGTTCTGTCTGCTTAAACAGCCAGAGTCATAATTCCAGTATCCAGCTGAAAACCCCATGCATTTCAAGTCACTTTGCACTCTTGTTTATGTTTGGAAATATCTTTCAAAGCCTTTCCAGAGATTTTCTTTCGGTCATCCCTGTTCCGGTTAAAGGGATTTTCCGGCATATATGATATTTATTTAACAACTGCTTTTCATTTAATGAAACAAAAGGAGATAAAAAGGTGAACTTGGAAGAAATTGGAAAACTCATGGAAAATTCTGATTCCACTGAAATTATTTTTACAGATCTCAACGGCAGGGTAAGACGTCTGCCTGTAAATCCCAAGAATATCGATTCCATAGTCAAAGATGGTATTGGTTTTGATGGCAGTTCAGTTTCTGGAATAGCTACTGTAGATAAGAGTGACCGCATGCTTATTCCTGTTTTGGATAGTATCAAGCACATCAGGTTCAGGGACAAGAAAACCTCTCTTTTTGTAGGGACCATCCATAATGAACAAAAGCAAAGAGCCAGGACTGATCCCAGGTATGTTCTGGAAAATGCAGTTAATGAAGCCTGGGATGAATTTGGATTTCAATTCATGGCCAGTCCTGAGTATGAATTCTTTCTTTTTAACAAGGACGAATATTCCAAAAATCTGAATACGGATAATGCAGGATATTGTGATGCTGATCCCAGAGACCGGGGCGAAAATGTCCGCAACCATATAATTGATATCCTCACAGAATGTAATATTCCCTTTGAAAAAGCCCACCATGAAGTGAGCCCGTCCCAGCATGAAATAAATTTTGAATGTTCACCCCCCATTATCGCTTCTGACCGGACTCTTCTTTTTAATTATGTATCGCATATGGTGGCTTCAGAACATGGCTTTCATGCCAGCTTCATGCCCAAACCCTTTGACCGACAGAATAGAAATGCCCTGCATATTCATCTGTCCATGCAGGACAAAAACGGCAAGAATGTTTTCTACGAAAAAAATGATGAGCACGGCATCAGCCTTCTGGCCCGCAGATTTATAGCCGGGATCACCAAGTATGCCAGACAGACATCAATCATCATGGCCTCAACATTCAATTCCTACAAGGCATATGTTATTGAACGTGAAGCACCTGTGGTAGTTGGCTGGGGGCCGCGAAACAGGACTTCCATGGTTCGCATTCCTTACGCCACCAGTCCTGAAGGAACCAGACTTGAACTGAGAAGTCCCGACCCTGCAGGCAATATTTATCTGCAGATGGCTGCTTTTATTAAAATGGGGCTTCAAGGCATACGGGAAAGCCTTGATTGCAGTGATCCTGATGCCGGGAAAGCATACTTTCAGTCACTTGAAAAAAAGATCTGGGACGACCGATTTCTGCCCAAATCAATGTTTGAGGCACTGGTTGAAGCTGAAAGAAGCACTTTCCTGAGAGATATGCTTGGAGGCAGGCTTTATACCAACCTT
>PWPY01000045.1 GCA_003558575.1 Desulfonatronovibrio sp. | reverse complement strand
GTGGCTAAGTGGAATGTCCATGAGCAATATTGGCCTTTTTGTAGGAGCCATGGCCTCAGCTCTCATGGGAAGGCAGTTCAAAATCCGCATGGCGCCCCCATATGAATACCTTAAAGGAATTGCCGGCGGAGCATTCATGGGCTTTGGAGCAGCCCTGGCAGCAGGATGCAATATTGGTGGTTTTTATAATGCCATTGGCATGTTTTCCATGGGTGGCTACGCCATGATGATCGGCCTGGGTGTTGGTGCATACCTTGGACTGCGTTTTCTTATCTGGGAAATAAGCAATATCCCGCAACAGGCTGCCAGACCTCCCAAAGCCCAGGATTTGAAAAAGAAACCACTCATCAATTGGGGCCGGGTCAGTCCGTTCATAGGTGGAGCTGTGCTGATTATGGTAATTGCCACCTTTTATATCTTTTCAGCCAAAGGACACACCCAGATAGGTGGCCTGCTTTTCTTTGGCGCATTAATCGGCATAACCATGCACCGCTCCAGAATGTGCTTTGTGCGGGCATTTAGAGAACCATTCATGACCGGCGATGCTGAAATGATACGCGTAATAGCAATGAGCCTTATGATTTATGGACTTGGCTCAGCTGTAATCAAATGGAACTATCTGCAACCTGATGTGATGGGTGTTTATCATCCCTTCTGGTTTGGAAGCCTGACTGGCGGCGTAATTTTCGGATTTGGCATGCTTCTCGCCGGTGGATGCGGCACAGGATCTTTATGGAGAGCTGGAGAAGGCCATACCAAATTAATGGTTACACTGATATCCTTTGCTGTATTTAATTCCACAGGCTATAAAATAGTTCACAACACCGGACTGAGTGAAATACTTGGATCTGGAAAATTCATGCCTGCTGTTTTTGGGTGGGAGTTTGCCCTGCCTTTGTATGTTCTTATTATGCTTGCCTGGGTTTTCTGGGCAATATGGAATGAAAAAACAGAAAAGTTTGTAATATTTTAAACAACCAAAGGAGGTTTGTTATGGACCTGACCAACATCAATGCTGATAAGTTTCTTGATACCAGTGGACTGAGTTGCCCAATGCCACTTTTGAAAACCAAAAAAACTCTTAAGGACATGGCTTCAGGAGAAATCCTGCATATCCTGGGTACTGATCCTGGCTCAAAAAATGATATCCCTGACTTTGGAAACAAAAACGGGAATGAGTTCGTAGGGATGTATGACTCTGATGATGGTTCCACAAACTATTTCATTAAAAAAGGTTAAAATATGTCTGGAGTAACAGTAATCATAAAGGATACATACCAGCAGTACGAAGGACTTCGTACCAGCCTTGGTCTCCTCCTTCATGCAGCAAGTGTGAATATGGTTGTTCTTGATCATGAAATAGCAGACATGGATGAAGCCTATGAAGACAACATGGGCTTTCTGGATGAAATGGAAGGAGAAAGATATTCCAACAACCAGGTTAACATTGAGAAATACGGCTTCAAACCCATTGATCCTGACAAGCTGGTTTCATTGATTAATGAATCAGAACAGATCGTCCCCTTTTAAGGGCAATTAACAGACGTTAAAAATAAAGATTGCGAGGTAAAAATGAAATTACTGCACCTCTTAAAATCCCAACCAGATCAGCTGGTACAAAATATCATGAAAAAATCCTGTCAGAGCACAGAATGTAAAGAAATTGAGCTTTATGCCACAGATGTAAACTGGGACATGGTAGTGGAAGAAATATTCAACCATGATAAAGTTATCTGCTGGTGGTAACTTTCTGGACTCAAATATAAACAGACCAAATGGATAGTGTTTCCGTAACTACCCACCATTTTTTCTACTTTTGGGAAAATCTGCATCCTGATTGCTTTTCGCCATTGCTGATTGTTTGACAAGAGCCGAGCCCGTTAACCAAAATCATAGAGATAAACACGGTTTTTCGGCTACCTGAATAAATTACTGATTTTGGCTTATGGGCTCATGCTGGGAGATTGCAGCAACAGAAAACCAACAGGATGCAGGCTGTCGTCACAGCATGGTGAATAATTACAATGCAACGGCTGATAAGGAGCTGTACTATGGATATGGATAAAGACGTGGCATCTGCCATAGTCCTGGAAAGATGTAATTGTTATGACAGTGCTCTTGAGGCAGCCAAAAAGGCTTTAATCAAAGATGAACTACCCCCTGATCAGATCCAGGCAACAAGAGATGTGGTCAGATCCCTTGGCGCGCTCTATTATAAACAGAATTGCTTGGAAAAAATACTTGAATGCTATCATCTGCTTCAGGATATTTCACCTGAAGATCCAGAAAAAAAAATGGATCAACCTGAAATCCGGGTAAAATTGCGTAGCGACCTCCACGATATGTTCAAAGCTTTGGAGGATATACCTGAAAATGAAGGAAAGAATCAGGAGCAGCTGCTGGGAGAAGCAGTTACTATGCTGGTTCTCAGCTATTCTGCCAACCAGGAAATAAGGAATCTCATTCTGGAAAAAGCAGAAAAAGTTTTTTCAGACCATAAAAAAACAGTAAAGGAATCATCTTAAATGACACAAAAAACTGAAGATAAGAACAAACTTGGCATATTAGTCAGAGACGACAAATATCTGAACCAGGTAATCAGTCTGACAACAGCAGCCCACAATAAAGGGGTTGAAACTCAAATTTTTTTTACTGGGAAAGGAGTAATGCTTACCCAGGAGCCTGAATTTGAAAAGCTTGTTGGCAAAGCAAGGCTATCAATTTGTGATGTAAGCTTTAGAGCACTGGGTTTGTCAGGAGATGTCCCAGGTGTTGGTTTCAAGGATTTTGCCACCCAGGCCAGAAACGCG
>PWPY01000284.1 GCA_003558575.1 Desulfonatronovibrio sp. | reverse complement strand
TATGAGTAAATTTTATCTGACCAGACATGCCTTAAGAGAGCGGTTCGCAGGTTTACGTGGAGATCAATCAGCGGGCTGGATGGGTATTCTTGCTTCAGGCGATGGCAGAATTTCCACCAATTAAAACAATTAAGGTTTTTTTGTGTTATTGGGATTATACTCTTGACTCCGGGATGGTTTTCAAAAATACAGGCAAAGTTCTCTTTTGTAACAATATGGAACTGTAACCTGCTGGTCTTGTACCAGTAATTTACAACTCCAGTTGTCAGCAAAACATCTCCAAAAGAGCTTAGACGGACAAGTACATGCGGTTCAGGCATCTATCTTTTTCCTTATCTGTTTTATTACTGCCTCGGGTGTAATATCCGTCATGCACCTGTGATGTTTTTCCGGGCAGTTTTTGTGTCCGTGAAGTCCGCAGGGCCTGCAGGAGATATCTGATTCCATTACTGTAGAGTTTTTTCCTCTGGGAAAAAAACCAAGTTTTCTCACAGTGGGGCCAAACAGAGCAATCAAAGGAATATTCTGAGGCCAGGCCAGGTGCATGGGGCCTGAATCATTAGTCAGATAACAATCCAGAAGTCCAAGGTGGGCTGCAAGCTGAGGAAGAGTCAGTTTTCCGGCAAGGTTTATGATATTGTCTGGTCTGTCTGTGCTGGCCAGGATGCGATTTGTAATCTTTTCTTCTCCTGGTCCGGCAAAAACAAGGATATTCAGATCAGGAATCTGCCCGGCCATATTGATTATTTGGGCAAAGTACTGTTCAGGCCACATTTTTGTGGGCCAGGTGGATCCCGGGTGAATTCCTATAGTTTTGCCCGAGATATGTTGTTTCCAGAAATCGGCTGCCTGCTCCAGATCTTTATCTGGAAGGATTAATTGAGGCCAGTCCTGGTCAGCCGGAATTTGAAGGGGTTTTAATAATTCCAACAGTCTTTCAATTTCATCTAACTGGTAAAATTTTCGGTGAACTGTCTGCTTATAAACCAGTCTGTTGAACATGGGGCGGCAGTAACCTATGCTTTGTGGGGAATTGTTTAGAAGAGCTGTCAAACTACTTCTAAGGCTGGCATGAGGTGATATCCAGAGATCAAACTTTATCTTTCTTATCTTTGCTGCTGCCTTTAAAATCCCTGAGATACCTTTGTCCTGACCGTATTTGTCAAATTCATGAACTTTATAGCGTGGATTTCCTGCGAACAAAGCCTTAAGGCCTTTTCTTACAAAAAAATGTATTTCTGAGTCAGGATATTGCTCAGCAAGATTCTGCAACAGGGGGAGGGTCAGCACAGCGTCACCAAGGAAAGCTGTCTGCCAGACACCAATGCGTTTAAAAGGCATCATGTGCCTCTTTTTTAATCCACTGCCAGGCAGAAAGCAGGTTTTGGGCGGCTATAAGAGATACAGGAAATTCAATCTGAGGTTCAAACCAGTCCGAATCATTTTCATCAATTTCAAGTTGGGCAAGGGTTTTCCTTCCTTTGCCGGTTAATACCAGGATTGAGGCATAAAAACCGCAGTTTGCCCCAAAGTCCAAGTCTGATTTTTTGTCTCCCACCATGATAGAATATTCAGAGCTAAGGCTGTGCTTTGCGAAAAGTTGTTCCCACATTCCTGTCTGGGGCTTGCGGCATGAGCATTGTTCTTCGGGCTGATGGGGACAGAATATGGAATCCTGGATTTTTATGCCTTGATCAGTGAGCATTTTGTCAAGGGTTTTTTCAATCAGAAAGTAGTCCTGGTTAGAAAAGTATTTTCTGCCGATGCCGCTTTGGTTGGTGACTATGAATATTTTCCGGTCCTGTTGACTCATTTCTTTCATGGCTTGCACAGCTTCAGGAATAAGGCTGATTTTTTCAGGGTCTTTCAGGTAATGCATATCCTGAATAATTGTACCGTCCCGATCTAAAAAAATGTTTTCAATACTCAATTTTGTTCTTTCCTATCGTTCTTGGCTCACGAAAAAGTGAGCAGCCTGCGTAAGTATTATTATGTTGAGCTGTTATTTGTTCAGAGCTCATTAATCTTTATGCTTGCGGGGCGTCAATCCTTCTGTTAAATTCTAAAAGGATATGTGGGAGCTTATCATTGCCTTCTCCCTTGCGGTTGTTATCTCGGCTTTTTGTTCTGTAGCTGAGGCCGCCCTCTACTCCGTTCCCTGGAGTTTCATTGAGAGACTGAAAAAGGAAAACCGCAAAAGCGGTCGCCTCCTTTATGCTCTGCGCACAAAGATTGATCAGCCCATTGCGGCCATCCTTACCCTTAATACCATTGCCAATACTGCGGGGGCAGCTGTGGCAGGAGCGGCTGCAGCTCATGTATTCGGGGCACAAAATCTTGTCTATTTTACCATTGTCTTTACTCTGACCATACTTATATTTTCAGAAATAATTCCCAAAACCTTAGGTGTAATCTACAGCAGGCCGCTGGCTGTGGTCCTGGCAGAGCCCCTGAGGTTCCTTGTGATTATCATGGGGCCAATTATTTTTGTATGTCGCAAAATTATCAGCCTCATTGAGAAAAGAAAGCATGGACCCGGAACATCTGAAGAAGATCTTCTGGCCATGATCAGTCTTACCCGGAAGTCAGGAATTATCAAGCCTTACGAAGAACTGTCCATTCAGAATATTTTGTCTTTGAATAAAAAGATGGTCAAGGACATTATGACGCCACGTATGGTTGTTTTTTCCCTTCCAGTGCAGATGACTGTTCTCGAGGCCAGGGAGAGCAGGGCAGTATGGCCTCACAGCAGGATCCCGGTTTATGAAAATAATGATCCTGAGGATATTGTAGGGATTGTATACAGGCGGGAAATTCTGGAATGCCTGGCAAATGATCAAAATGAAGTTATTCTGGAAGATCTTATGAAACCTGTTCATTTTGTTGTGGAGACCATGAGTCTTGACCGTCTGTTGATAATGTTTCTTGAGTCCAGACTTCATCTTTTCATGGTCATTGATGAATATGGCGGAATTGCCGGCCTTGTTACATTAGAAGATGTGCTGGAAGAAATTCTTGGAAAAGAGATTGTTGATGAGACTGATGAAGTTGTGGATATGAGAGAGCTTGCCAGGCAGAGAAGGAAAAAGTTGATTAAGGAAAAAACCTGAGATGTCCGTATATTTGCTATTGAACAATCAGGCAAATGTGATTATTAATATTTTCACAACTCGGCATGGAGCTTTATAGTTTGTAGCGAGGTTTATAATGTCTCAAAAGAAAAATTCAAGACTGATGTATCTGGTAGCTTTTCTACTTATATTTTCAGGAGTGGGTTATCTTGTGGTAACCAGTATCTCCCAGAACAGTACTTATTTTCTTGAAGTCTCTGAAGCCCTGGCCATGGGTACTGACAATCTGGACCGGGCCAGGCTTTTTGGTACAGTTGGAGATTCAGGATTGCAAAGGGATGCTGATGCTCTGGGGGTAATATTTAACCTTCAGGATAAAGAAGACCAGAGTAAAATTATTCGGGTCAGATATACCGGGGCTATTCCTGATCTCTTTGCTCCTGGCGTTGAAGTGATTGTTGAAGGTGGAATAAACCCTGATAGTAATGTTTTTATGGCATCAACACTCATGACCAAGTGTGCCTCAAAGTATGAATCAACAGGAAGTTATTCATCAGGTGATCATCCTGACAATATCCCATATACAGGCGATGTTTACTGATCTCTGAACCAAGAGTTTCAGGTCACAGGTTCTGGCCTGAAAGCACCGCAAGCAAGGATGGACTGAGTTCCATCCTTTTTTATTAATGATCAGATTATAACAGGAAATGAAATGCAATACATAGGCTTTTTTCTACTATTAATCTCTCTTTTAATTTACGTGGTAATCGGTCTGAATTTTTACTGGGAAGCCATAAGATCTTCCGGGAAAGATGCTTTTAAGTCTGTTCCGTGGATGGAAAAGGCTCATGTGGTCGCATTCATTCTCATAACCATTGCCTCCCTGATTCTTCTGCAGGCTCTGGCAATGAGAGACTATTCTTTTTCATACGTATATCGCTACACAGATGATTTTCTGCCCCAAGTATACAGGCTGTCAGCATTCTGGTCCGGGCAGGCTGGATCTCTTCTTTTCTGGCAATGGCTCATGGCTGTGATGGGGTTAGTTTTTCTTTTTACACCAGTGTACAAAGCTCTTTCCTCTAAGGTCAAAGGGTATTTCTGGGGATTTTTCTTCATGGTGCAGGCCTTTTTTCTGCTCATGCTCACAGGTCCAAGCAATCCTTTTCTTATTATGGATCCTGCACCTGTGGCAGGCCGGGGACTTAACCCACTACTTCAGAATGTGGGCATGATATTTCATCCCCCCATGACCTTTCTGGGATATGCGGGTTTTACGATACCAGCCTGTCTGGCACTTGCCGGATGGATGGTCGGAGATCAGAGATCTTGGCTTTTCCAGACCCGCAACTGGGTTCTTTTTGCCTGGGTAATGCTTACAGGAGGTGGAATACTTCTTGGCGGCTGGTGGGCGTATATGGAACTTGGCTGGGGTGGATACTGGGCCTGGGATCCAGTAGAAAACGCATCTCTTATTCCCTGGTTGGTGAGCACTGCGTTTCTGCATACGGCAATGATCGGTAAACAAAGGAACACTCTGCACAAGACCAACCTGATTCTTATAAGCTTCAGTCTTATTACCTGCTTTTTTGCTACCTTTCTTGTACGAAGCAATGTTATTGACTCTCTTCATACTTTTGGTGGCACAGGTGTAGGTTTACCCTTGGTTATATTAATGCTTGCTTCTGTTATGTTTACCTTGTTTGTCGCTTTCAGCGCAGAGGGGGACAAGAGCGCTGTGGACAGTCTGTGGAGCAAGCAGGGGTTGATGATTATTACGTCCTGGATTTTTCTGGCATTGGCTGTGATTGTTGCCATGGGAACAATGTGGCCGGTAATATCGCGTATCTGGACTGACAGCCCCATAGGTCTTGGCCCGGATTTCTATAATAGAGTTTGCCTGCCCATATTTACTCTTATGGCTGCTATTATGTGTGTTTGCCCATGGTACAACTGGAGAAGTGGACTGAAAGACAAAAATAGCCTCATTATTGTCTGTTTAGTATTTGTGTTTACTCTTATTGGTTTGTGGATTGGGGGGATAAGGCTTCCCTTAGCTTTGATTGCCGCTTCCGCTGGTGTTGCCGGGATGTTTTCCATGCTCCTGCATATTGTTCTTACTCCCCAGATCAGAAGAAAAAGAGCAGGGTGGGGTGTGTACCTGCTGCACTTTGGAATAGCAATGATAGTCCTGGGCGTTGCATTTTCAGGTCCGTTTCAGACATCAATAGAAAGAGTCATTCCCAAAGGGGAACGAATAGCTATTAATAATTATGAATTTCACTATATTGAATTTGAAGAAATAATGACACCCGGTGTAGCCATTTACGAGGCCAGGATTAATACCTATAAAGATGGGAAACATATCGGACTTTTGACTCCTCAGCGAAAATTATACCGGAATTTTGATTCACCATACGCAGAAGTATCAGTTATTCCATCTTTGGGTAATGAAATTTATTCAACCATTTTGGCTTTTGATCAGGAAAAAACCATTACAGTTAAGCTTAATATTACACCGCTGGTTAATTGGATCTGGATAGGAAGCGTAATTTCCTGTCTGGCAGTATTTATGATCATGGGGCGTGTAAGGATCAGAAAGGCTGAGGAAATGGATTCGTGACATACTGTACAATTTTTTGTAACTATTCAACATGTTAGCAATTTTGGATCTTCTAAGCCGGTGTTTTTCATCAACATTCAGTCAGGCCTTTTTTGATTATGACAGAAACTGCAGATAGTTTTTTTATCAGGCTGCAAAAGGTCTCTCATTTTTTTGACCAGCGCCTGGTTTTTAAAGATGTGGATTTAAGGATCAAACCTGGGACAGTCACTCTTGTTGCCGGGCCTAACGGGGCAGGCAAGACAACATTAATGAAGATTATTTCTGGTTTGATAGGTCCGTCTATGGGCATGGTGGATCTAAATGTCAGCAGAGATAAGATAGCGTTTCTTGGACATCAGACCTTTATATATTCAGGTCTAAGCGCCTTAGATAATCTCAAATTCTGGGCTGGAGTTTATTCCATTGAGCGCAGCTCCCAGGATTTTATGGATCTTCTGAAAATAGTGGGGCTTAAAGCTTTTGCTTTGGAAAAAGCAGGCAATTTTTCCAGGGGAATGTCTCAGCGGTTAAGCTTGGCCAGGGTGCTGATGCTCTCACCTCTGCTTATGCTCTTAGATGAACCAGGTACTGGGCTTGATGCTGAGTCTAGAAAAATTTTGCGTGAAAATATTGTTGAGAGTTCCCGGAATGGATCTGCGATAGTATGGGTTAGCCACACATTGGAAGAAGATTTGGATTTAAGTGATGCAGTAATCTTCCTTGAGAATAAAAAAGTGTCTTTTTACGGCCCAACAATGGATTTTAAACTCCGGAGTCAGGAAAAGTCTGTTGAAAATTAAGTTTCTGAACGTAATTTCAAAGGATATCAAACTTATTTTTTCCGATGGCTCGGGTATTATTCAGCCTGTGCTGCTGGGTTTAATTCTGGTTTTTGTTTTCAGTCTTTCTACTCCTGTTGGGGAGGAAGTTTCAGCACAGGCAGCGGCTTCTATTTTCTGGCTATCTACAAGTTTTGCATTGATTCTTGTTTTTAATACTCTGTACTCTATTGAGGAGGATAATCAGGCCAGGACCGGGCTTTTACTTTCCCCAATGCCGCTTCAGTTTATCTGGCTTGGCAAGGCTTTTACCGGGTTACTTCTTTTGCTTTTGACTCAGGTGTTCTTTTTACCAGCCATTATAGTTTTTCTGGGTCAGGAAAATATTTCAAGTATCTGGGGTCTTTTGGGAACCATCATACTTATTGACTGGGGGCTGGTTGCAGTGGGGTCCCTTCTGGGAGCAGTTTCACAGGGACATTCTGCCCGTGATTCTTTACTTAGCGTAGTGATTTTTCCCCTGCTTATTCCAATTCTTCTGGCTGGCATCCGGATGAGTTCGCATTTTTTGACTGGCGGATTTGAAGATGACCTGGGAGCATGGGCAGGGATTGCCTTTGCATTTGGAGCAATTTTTACGGGTGCAGCTATTGTGCTTTTTCCATTTGTATACAGTGAATATTAATTAGTTTTCATCCGGAAACGGTTCTTTTTCCTTTTGGCGGCGTCAATCTGCACAATTATTCTTCAACGTATTAAGATACGCATCCTCATAATTGATTGATTTCCTTGCCAAAAGAAAGAATCCCTCGTTTCCGGAAAGAAAACCAGCAGCTTCAACATCCGGAAAGAAAGACTTTCCGGATGGAAACTAATTAAATATTTTAAATAAGTGAATAAATTGTCATTAACAAAATTAATAATCGCTATGTCAGCGGCAGGAGCAGCGGGTTTAATAATTGCTCAGTACTTTATCTGGGTATATGCGCCTGTTGAAGTGACCATGGGTCTTTTGCAGAAAATTTTTTACTTTCATCTGCCCATGGCCTGGTGGGGACTTATCTGTTTTTTTGTTGTCTTTTGTGCCAGCATCCTGTTTTTAATTAGTAGAAATCCTCTTATGGACAGGTTGGCCCAAGCTTCTGTGGAGCTTGGACTTATTTACAGCACCCTGGCCTTAGTTACAGGATCTATCTGGGCCAAATCTGCCTGGAATACATGGTGGACATGGGACCCAAGACTGTCTACCGCTTTGGTGATGTGGTTTATCTATGCTGGATATCTTGTGTTAAGACAAGCCATTGAAAATCCGGTAAAGATGAGATTTATTGCAGCTGTGCTGGGCATAGTTGCTTTTCTAAATGTGCCCTTGGTCTTTTTATCAGCCAGAATGTGGCGCAGCATCCATCCGGCAGTTTTTGGCTCCAGAGGCGGAGGATTGGAGCCGGAAATGTTGACGACGGTTTTTGTCTGTATTGGGGCCTGGGGGTTAATGACAGCTGCCATAGTATTATTCAGGACCAGGCAGCTGGAATTGAAAAGCAGGGTCAGAAATCTTTTTATATTTTAGTGTATTTTTAGAAAACAAGGAATGATATGACATATCTGATAGCTGGAAACATTGCTGTATGGCTTGGCATTGGAGGATATCTAATTTACCTGGCAAGCGTACAGAAAAAACTTGATCTGAAAATCAGACAATTGGAGTTAAGTTCTGATGAATAGCAGTTTTATTTCAATTAAAGCCATGCAAAAAATTGTGGCTGTTTTTGCCATAATCTGTCTTTTGGGGATATTTGTATCTTCACTGCTTAACAGGGTGAAGAGCCCTGGTATTACAGTTGAAACCAGAGGAGCTCCTGCCAGCCAGGAACAGCAAATGATGGCCGAGGTAAGCGCTCTTATGGCTGAGGTGGATCGCAATCCTGATAATGTGCAGGCATTAACAGAGCTGGCTCATATTTTTATGCTTATGGATGCATGGGAAAGGTCTTTTGCGTTCTGGAAAAGAATACTGGCCATTGAACCAGAAAATAGACTGGCACTTAACCAGGCCGGCTTTACTCTTTTTCAGCAGGAAAAGTTTCCTGAAGCTGTAGAATATTTTGATAAAATTCTACAGCTTGAGCCAAATAACTACCGCAGCCATTTTAATCTCGGCATTATTTTCAAGTATTATCTGACTGATGAGGAGCGTGCCAAGGATCATTTTCAGGCTATTCTTGAGATTGGGCCTGATGATGAACAACTTATTGAAAGGGTTACTGCTGAACTCGAGAGTTTTTGATCAGTATTTGACAGTTTGTATGTCTTGCGGATAAACTTTAAAGTTTATTACTGATCATCTATATAGTACTTATCAGACCTTTGTCTTTCCAATTGATCCCAAACGTTAAAGAAACGTGCAGGTTTGTTGATGTCTAAGACTGTAAGAGGTCTGTACCATAAAGATTTTTAAATAAAATTAAGGAGGCCGAGATGGATAAGATTTGGGGACAAGGGTTGACCTTTGATGATGTTTTGCTCATGCCGGCCTATTCTGAGGTGCTTCCTGACCAGGCAGACCTTTCAACAAAACTTACTCAGGATATATCCCTTAACGTTCCATTGCTGAGCGCAGCCATGGATACTGTGACGGAAGCCAGAATGGCTATTTCAATGGCCAGAGTTGGCGGTGTTGGTGTTGTTCATAAAAATATGAGCATTGCCAAACAGCGTATAGAAATAGAGAGGGTAAAAAAATCAGAAAGTGGGATGATTGTTGATCCCATCACGGTAAATCCTGATGACAGCGTGGATCATGTTTTGAACCTCATGTCTGATTACAGGATCTCAGGATTGCCTGTTGTCGATAAAGACAAGCTTGTGGGAATTGTAACTAATCGTGATGTTCGTTTTGTCCACAACATGACCACAAAAGTTCGAGAGGTCATGACCAGCAAAAACTTAGTTACAGTTCCAGTTGGTACGACTTTAATGGAGGCCAAACAAATACTGCAGAAGAACAAAATAGAAAAGCTTCTGGTAGTTGAACAGGATGATATCCTTAAAGGGCTCATAACCATTAAAGATATCGAGAAAATTAAAAAATATCCTGATGCCTGTAAAGATGAAATGGGCAGGCTGAGGGTTGGAGCTGCTGTTGGTGTGGGCTCTGATAAAGAAGAAAGGGTAGAAAATCTGCTCCAAGCCGGTGTTGACTTCATTGTTCTTGATTCAGCCCATGGACATTCCAAAAACATAATCAGCGCAGTTAAGACCATCAAATCGGCTTTCCCGTCATGTCAGCTTATTGCCGGAAATGTAGCTACTTATGAAGGCGCAAAGGCATTGGTGGATGCAGGTGCAGACGCCGTTAAGGTTGGAATTGGACCTGGGTCCATCTGTACTACCCGCATTGTAGCCGGGGTTGGTGTTCCCCAGATTACAGCAATAATGGAAGCCACGAGGGCCTGCCGGGAGAAAGACAGGTGCGTTGTTGCTGACGGAGGGGTCAAATTCTCCGGAGATGTTGTAAAGGCAATTGTTGCAGGGGCTGATTCAGTCATGATGGGCAGCATGTTAGCCGGAACGGAAGAAAGTCCAGGTGAAACCATTTTGTACCAGGGCAGGACTTATAAAATTTACAGAGGCATGGGATCTATTGACGCTATGAAAGATGGAAGCTGTGACCGTTATTTTCAGGACAAAAGTAATAAGCTCGTACCTGAAGGTATAGTTGGGCGGGTTCCATTCAAGGGGCAGGTCGGAGAAACCATATATCAGCTCGTGGGAGGACTGCGTTCTGGCATGGGATATGTGGGATGTCCAGACATTGAAAGTCTGCAGGGAAAAGCCAGGTTTTTAAAGATGACTGCAGCAGGATACAAGGAAAGTCATGTCCATGATGTGATTATTACCAAAGAAGCTCCCAATTACCGGATTGAAAACTATTAACCTCAGGGTTGCTCATATGCAGGTGCAAAGTAAAGTTATAATAATTGATTTCGGTTCCCAGTACACTCAGCTTATAGCGAGAAGAATAAGGGAAGCAGGCGTGTATTCAGAGATTCATCCCTGTACCATTAATTTAAACGACCTCAAGGATTTAGATCCTTCGGCTCTGATTCTGTCAGGCGGCCCTTCCAGTGTAGGTTCAGATGATTCCCCCGGGATTGATCCGGGAATTTTTGATCTTGACTTGCCCTTGCTGGGTATTTGTTATGGGATGCAGCTTATTGCCCATACTTTTGAAGGTGTAGTTGAGCCTTCAATCAACCGGGAGTATGGACGCTCAACCTTGATTTTTTCTGAAAACTGTCTTTTGTGGGACGGTATTCAAGATAAGGAAGAGCTTACAGTGTGGATGTCTCATGGGGATACAGTGCTTTCACCTCCTGAAGGTTTTAAAGTGTTTGGCAGGACTCCAACGGTTGAGATTGCAGCCATGGGAAATGAAGAAAAGAAAATATATGCAGTTCAGTTTCATCCTGAGGTTGCCCATACAGAAGAGGGAGGCAGGATACTGCATAATTTTCTGTTCAAGATTGCAGGTCTCAAACCTGACTGGTCCATGACCTCTTTTATTGAGAGTGCTATTGAGTCCATGCGGAAAACTATTGGTGATGAACATGTTGTTTGCGGGTTGAGCGGAGGCATAGACTCTACCGTAGTTGCCGTGCTTCTGCACAAAGCCATTGGTAAAAGACTTCACTGTATCCTGGTTGACAATGGAGTCCTGAGGCACGGTGAGGGAGAAGAGGTCGTGGAGACCCTTCGTGAGCACTTTGATTTGAACCTCAAGTATGTTCAGGCT
>PWPY01000165.1 GCA_003558575.1 Desulfonatronovibrio sp. | reverse complement strand
CGGAAGTTAGAATTATCATGGAAAGCCTTCCCATTGTAGGACCCTGATCAGCAAACCTGCCGCCAATGGAATAGCCAATGCTTAGACTGGCAAGGACAATGCCAATAAGTCCTGTCCAGACTACTATGGATGTTCCCAGATACGGGGCCATGATTCTGGCTCCAACAAGCTCCAGGATCATGACTACTGCTCCGGAAAAGAAAACAATTAGTTCAAGTGTATATTTTTTCATCTTACCTCCAATTTTTTCTGGAGCCGACTTCATCACCTTATTGATTATCAGTCAAATTATATCTAATGAAGTAAGGCATCATGCAAGACAGATATGTACTCATAAGATATTGTCCTTGCATTGCTTTAATTCTCATGTTTCAGTAAAAAGATCATCTTCGGTAAATACCTGATTGCCTGGGGACGTTTTTTAAACAATAATCATATTTCTGGGGTTTGGTTATGGAGTTTTCAGATAAGTACTCTGGGTTGCCAAGGTTTGATATGGATGAGGCCATGAGGAGGTGCATGGGCAAAAAGGATTTTTTAGAGGAACTTTCTAAAATCTTCGTGAATGAAAGCCTGACCATGTACCTTCCTGGACTTGAAAAAGGGATGTTAGAGAAAGATTTTATTCAGATTGTTAAGAATGCTCATGGAATAAAAGGCGGATGCGGGGCCATTGGATTGATCAGGGCAAGGGACATGGCCTATGATCTGGAAATGGCGGGTAAGGCAGAAGATTTTCTGCGTGCAAAAGAAATTTATCCGGCTTTAATGAATGAACTTGATGAAGTTAAACAATTAATTAATAAAGGAATAGCAGGCTAAGAATATGAGTGGTGATTCATTTGGCCGCATATTTAAAGTAACAACCTTTGGTGAATCTCATGGTCCAGGTCTTGGTGGAATAGTAGAAGGTTGCCCTTCAGGCATTGATCTTGATGAGGATGTTATTCAGAAAGAGCTTGATAAACGAAAGCCAGGGCAGGGTCCTGCTTCTACCAAAAGAAAAGAATCTGACAAAGTCAGGATACTCTCGGGAATTTTTGAGGGAAAAACCACAGGAACAGCCATTGGTTTTTATATTCCCAATGAGGATCAGCGCTCAAGAGATTATTCCAGAATAAAGGATGTGTTCAGACCAGGACATGGTGATATTACTTATAATGCAAAGTATGGAGTAAGGGATTATCGTGGAGGGGGAAGGTCATCAGGCCGGGAAACAGTATCCAGGGTTGCTGCTGGAGCCATTGCCCAGGAATTTTTAAAGACTCAAGGCATAACCCTTAAGGCCTGTTGTGTTGAACTTGGGGGAATCAGGGCCGGGTTTAATGCTGATGCTGATATTTATGATAACCCTTATGCCTGTGCTGACCCTGAAGTAGTTCCTCAATGGGATAAGCTTGTTAAAGAAGTCAGAAAAAACGGTGATTCTCTGGGAGGAATTGTAGAGGTCAGGGCTTATAATGTGCCTGCTGGACTGGGTGAGCCGGTATTTGATAAGCTTGACGCAAGAATTGCCTGCGCCCTTATGAGTGTTGGAGCAGTCAAGGGCGTGGAAATTGGGAATGGTTTTGAAGCGGCAAGACTGAGAGGCAGTGAAAATAACGATTCCATGGTTAAAGGTGGTTTTCTTTCCAATAATGCCGGAGGCATCCTTGCAGGAATATCATCGGGACAGACAATTATTGCCAGGGCAGCTGTAAAGCCCATTCCTTCCATTGCCAGGGATCAGCAGACTGTTTCGGTAAATGGGGAAGAAATTAAGATAAATATTGGAGGCAGACATGATATAAGTGCCATCCCCAGGATTGTTCCTGTACTTAAAGCCATGCTGGCCTTAGTTCTGACAGATATGTTTCTGATCCAGAGATCCCGCGGATAGACAACCTGTATCAGGCTCCCACTGCTCTGGCCAGACTGTCTGAGTTGATAAGGGCGTTATATTTGTCTTCATTTAAGGGGTAATCCCAGGAACCACTTCTGAGCTCTATTCTCCCGCCAAATCCGGTTTTGAATCTGTACAACCCATAAAATGGATGTTCCTGATCTGCAACAGGGGAAACAGCACCCATATCATAGGTCCTGCATCCTTTATCCTTAGTCAGACGCATGGCTTCCCAGTGCATGGCATACGGAGCCATGAAATTCTTTTTGTCGTTGGATGATGCACCGTAAAGATAAAGGGCATTCTTTCCTGATATTGCTACAATAGCCCCTGCCAGCAAGTTCTGGTTATGGGTTGCTGTTAGAAATAGAATTTAGGAATTAGATGGATTGTCCCGGTGAGAATTGAATATTGCCAGAAAGTGTTTGTAGTCACATATGGCAAAACCATTTCTTGAAGCTGTCTGACAATACAGGCTGTAAAAATCAGGCAGCATGTTTTCTTGAGCTCTGAATACTCGAACCCCTTTTCTTTCTGCCAGGCGAATATTGTATCTTGTTTTGGGTTTCATTTTTTTTAAGATTTCATCTTCTGGACCTTTCAGGTCTACAATAAGAGAACTGGCAACCGTCATATCCATGGAGGCTTTTCTCAGGTTCCAGAATTTAGTACCCATATTCATGCGCATTTCCCGGACTCGGGGTTCAGGAAAAGTTTCCCTCTGGTTATTTTCTATTTCAGATGAATATTGAGATTTCCAGGGCAGGTCATACCTTATGAATGAGACATCATGGCCAAGGTGTTTGATCATTTTTTGAGACAGCTCTTCAAGATACGGTCCGTAGTCTTCCTGGTTTTCAGGAGAAAATTCCGGACCCTGGGGAACATAAGCAGCCTTGCCGCATGGGCCATGAGGCTGGACAAGAACCAGTATGTCACCTTTG
>PWPY01000255.1 GCA_003558575.1 Desulfonatronovibrio sp. | reverse complement strand
TCCGGGAAAGGAAGGTGGCCATGGGCATAATATCCCAGAAATGACTCTGCAGATTTAACAATTTTTTCAGAATTGGCTATTCCAGTAACAATAATATAGGGTCTTGAATTGAGATTCTGAAATATTTCCTTTGTTTCTATGTTTTTCAGGCTGCTTATGTAGACATTAAAGTAAATAATCTGGGCATGACCAAGTTCTGGTCGGAGCCTGACTATTTTTTTTACATCATCAATATTTCTGCCCCAGAGATTGATAAAGAAAAAATTTGCCCGCTGCAAAGCGTTTTTGTTTTCCCTCCATTTTCCATAAGGGAAAACCCTGTTCCATCCTGATTCAAGATCATGAGGAGTAAGGATGACTATATCTTTATCTCTTTGGACCTTTAGATGTTGAAATCCATCATCAAGGATGAAGATATCCGGACTCAGATGATCCATTGCCCAATTTGCAGCCCTTACCCTGTCAGGGTCTACAATAATATGGGCTTTATTTTTCAAGGACCTTGCCAAAAGCAGAGGTTCATCTCCACATTCTTCAGGTATATCAGTGGTGCTTACCAGGTGAGGCAGATTTTTGGGCCTGGCCTTGTATCCCCTGGTCAGGATAACCGCAGATTTTCTCTTTTCATGCTGGTAATCAGCTAAGAATTGGCACATGGGTGTTTTTCCAGTTCCGCCCATGGATATATTGCCCACAGAGATAACCGGGCGAGGCAGCTTTACAGCCTTCTTGCTCAACATTGCCTGCCTGGTCTGAACGACTGCAGAATATAAAAGACTCAATGGAAAGAGAGCTTTCTTAAAGTTAATATTCATTAATCTTAATAAGGCGCTATTTTAGTCCAAGTTTTTCGCGTAAAGGAATGGTCCGGACTGCTACTTTACGCCAGAGTCTACGCCCTGCTCTGGCTGAGTTGGCCATTTTCAGCATTATGGCGGGATCAAATCTGCCTTTGCAATAATATTCAAAAAAAGGTTTCTGCCATTCTTTTAGATCAAGGCGGGCCAGGTCCATGGCTCTGTGCCAGATAAAGAGTTTGTCCCTGATTCTGGCCCGGTTAAGATCGATAATGAATAATTTATAGCTATCAAATCTTTCTGTGAGAAGGAAGTTACTTAGATTCATATCACGGTGCCAGAGTCCTGAATCATGCATCTTAATAGCAAATTCAGCCAAGGCCTTTAGAACCTTTTTTATCTGATCTGGATTGGAGCGATTTTGTTTAATAAACCTTCTAATCAAAATGTGGTCTGGTACTTTTTCCGTGACAAAAACATTCTGTCTGATAAATCCAAGGCGTCTTGCTTCATAAGCTGCCAGGGGCACAGGTGTTCTTAGTCCGTGATTAATCAGGTGACATGCAGCTGAAAAAGATTTCATGGCCTTGGATCTTTTCAAGGGATTGAAAAAAAAAGGCTGAATACCTCTCCATTTGAACTTTTTGAGCACTTGGACAGGCCAGGGAAAATTTTTTTTCCGTAAAAGACGTGTTTCCAGAATGAGATTGGGTCGATCTTTAAGTATCAGGCTGTGAGATGCGAGAGGTTTTGCATCTGAAAGCAATTGTTTCAAACTGTTTATTATTTCAGGATGTCCTATCCAGGTGCAGCCTTTTGTTTTCGAGTATTCAATGGGATAAGGAAAGGGATGTATTTGGCGTTTTTTCAAGTATGTGGATCTAAATTAATAGTTTTTTGGGTTTGCAGTTTATGTATCTGTCTTGAAAGTCCAAGGTTAAGGAAAAGAAATCAACGGGTTGGGTCTGTTTTGCTGACAGTCATTTGAATTGTTCAATATGATCAAGAAAATCAGCCCATTCCAAAAGAATTTTTGACTATTCAGATAGCTATGAAAATATTTGTAACTCAATTATTATTAACTTGCAAGCAGGGCATCTTTATTAAGAGGGGAGCATTGTATAGAAAGCTTACTTAGTGGACATGGAGAGCATTTTGGGGCATATTTTTCAGACAATTAGGTGATGACTTTGGTTCTGGAGGAAGTATGAAAAAACTATTTCTTAAGTTTTGCATTGGGATGTTCTTTTTTTTACCAGGAACGATATACGGAGCAAGTCTGGATGAAATGATCGGCCAGATGATCATGATCGGTTTCAGGGGAATGGAGATTACTGAACAGAGCCCTGTTGTCCGGGATATTACAGAATTGAACATTGGCGGAGTTATCCTGTTTGATTATGATGTTGAAAAGAAAAAATTTGAGCGAAACGTCAGGTCTCCTGAGCAGTTGCAAAAGCTTGTTCAGGATTTAAACGAGCTCAGCAGTGATGTCCCTCTTTTTATTGCTATTGACCAGGAAGGTGGGCGCGTGGCGCGTTTAAAGGAAAGATACGGTTTTTCGGATTCGGTTTCACAGGCCTACCTTGGAGAGGTTGACGATATTACAATTACGGGCAGCTATGCCCTGGCAACAGCGCAGGTTCTTTCTGAACTGGGCATAAACCTTAATTTTGCTCCTGTGGTTGATTTAAATACTAATCCAGACAACCCAGTTATTGGCAAGTTAGATAGAAGTTTCTCTAATGACCCGCAAGTGGTGGTTCGACACTCATGGGAGGTTATGAACGCCCACAGGGTGTTTAATGTCCTTACAGCAGTAAAGCATTTTCCAGGGCATGGCAGCTCTCGGGAAGATTCTCATCTGGGCTTTGTGGATGTTACAGAAACCTGGGGTATGATTGAGTTAGAACCCTTTAGAGAGCTTATTTCAGATCCAGGCTGCGACATGGTTATGACCGCACACATATTTAACTCCCATTTGGACCCAGAATGGCCAGCGACCATGTCTAAGAAGGTTATTGACGGTATTCTG
>PWPY01000086.1 GCA_003558575.1 Desulfonatronovibrio sp. | reverse complement strand
GAAATTTATTCCAGAAGCCGTACCTGCTGCAAAGCCTTGGCGATTTTATCTTTGGAAACAGGCTTGGTAATGTAGGCATCAGCCTGGCCATCGGAAAATGCTTCAGTTACATTAATGGCGTCGGACAAGGCAGAAGTCATAATAGCTCTCACTTCCTCTCCAGGTTCCACCTGAAATTTCTGCTCTATTTCCCTGATGGCTATGAGCGCACTTTGACCATCCATAACCTGCATCATTATATCCAGTAAAATAAGGCTGTAGGGCTCATTATCCTGGAGGGCCTGTTTGAATTTTTCAACAGCTTCAAGACCATTTTCAGCATTGTCACAATCGTACTGGAAGTGGGTGGAAAGAATTTTGGTAAGAACCATTCTGCTGGTCATATCATCTTCAACAACCAGTACTTTCATTTATGTCTCCTGATGCGTGAAAAATTTTACTATAATTCAGATATTGTCGGTTAGCTGGGCTATGGTCAATTACTCCTGTAATTAAACCACCAGTCAGGCAAAATCAACTCAATTTTGTAACAGGAATTGTTTTTGTTGTAAGGTAATTTGACTTGAGTTAGTTTGTATGGATATTGACAGTTTGACCTTGAGCTGAGGATTGTTTATGAGCGTTTTCTTTTTTTGAGGACGCACTAATAGAGGAATGCTTTCTGGGTTTTCTGTCCAGGAAAGAATTTTTTCAAGAGGATTTTATTTTTTTTAAAAAAGGGAGGAAATATGAATCCAGGTGAATTTATATTGTACAGTGGGGGCGCCAAAGGAACAGAGTCATGTTTTGGAGAACTGTCAGAACAGTACGGACTTGAAGAGGTCAACTATACCTTTGACGGGCATGCCATTGAGAGGACCCGGGGAGTTCGCTATCTGACCAATGAAGAGTTAGCGAGAAAGGATGTGAGCATTACCTATGTGTCCAATCTAATGAACAGAAATTATTCCAGAGCCCCGATATTTAGAAAGGTTCTGCAGACCATTTGCTGGCAGGTTTCCAGCGGCATGGATATCTATGTTGTGGGAGAAATTCTTGAAGACAAAACAGTCAAAGGTGGCACTGGTTGGGGTGCAGAATATGCTAAAATCTGCAACAAGCCTTTGTTTGTTTTTGACCAGGTCAAGGAATCATGGTTCCAATGGATTGAAGGACAGTGGCAGGGTGTAAAAGGGCCTGTTATTTCCAAACAGCACTTCACAGGAACTGGGACCAGATTTTTAGAATCAGCAGGCAGACAGGCCTTAGAAGACCTTTTTAAACGCTCATTTTAGTTGTCAGAACCTGTTTGAACCGCAAGAAATAACGTTGGGAGATAATTAATGGGTCAGGATAAAGCAGTCCTCAACAACAGTAAAGAAGACAGGAAGAAGAGTATATGGTCCAGAATTTTCGGACCCTGGACTATTCTTATTCTTCTGATTGTTCTTGCAGCTTTTCTGTACTTGAGAGGTTCCGAAGATACTCAGGAGGAAGTTTCAAATGAGCGTCCCCCTGTGGCTGTTGAGATTGCTCCAGTGGCCAGTGTTACCCTGAGGGACACTGTCAGAGGGATTGGCAGTCTGAGGGCTATTCAGGATGTTGAAATAAAGCCTGAGTCCGGTGGAAGAATCAAGGCGGTTCATTTTCAGGAGGGCGGGTATGTAAGTAAGAGTGAGCTTCTTTTTGAAATTGAAGAAGTTAAACATATTCAGCGGCTGTCCACCAGCAGAGCTGCTTTGGAAGAAACGCTGGCCAGGCTGGAAAACCTCAGACGTAACCATGAGCGATATTCACGCCTTTTTGAAAGTGGTGTAATATCGGAAAATGAATTTGACAGGGTCAGGACAGAAAAAGAATCTGCTGAGGCCCAGGTCAGGAGGCTTCAAGCTCAGGTTGAACTGGCCAGGGAAGAGCTTAAGGACACAGCTGTACGGGCTCCATTTTCCGGGTTCATCTCAAGGCGTCTTGTTGAACCTGGATCTTTTGTGACCCAGGGGCAACGCTTGGCAACCATGTATCAGACTGATCCCTTAGAAATATCTTTTATGGTCCCTGAGAGGTACCTGGCCGGAATTGGTTCAGGACAGGAAGTTATAACTGCGGTATCGGCCTATCCAGATGAGATCTTCAAAGGGCAGGTCAGTTTCATCAGTCCGTCTGTGGATGAATCCACAAGGAATTTTGAAGTAAGGGCCCATATAGACAACACTGACAACAGGCTCAGGCCAGGTTCTTTTTCATCAGCTGAGGTTATCATGGGCTACAGGGAGAATACCCTGGTGGTACCTGAAAGATCACTTGTACCCACCAGGGATGGTTATTTAGTATTTGTCCTTGATCAGGATACTCTTGAGGTTGAAAGCAGGGATATAATAACAGGCCTGCGCAGACCTGGAATGGTGGAAATTGTGAAAGGGCTTGAGCAGGGTGAGTTGGTGGTTGTTGCCGGACATATGAACTTAAGTGATGGTTTCAAAGTCAGGATAGTTGAAGAGACAGGCACAGAATGGGCTGGTTCCGGAGAAGGTCCTGAGGAAGACAGTCTGGACCAACCCGGGATCAAGGCCGGAGGTTGAGTTAAGTGATCTGGAATTTATGCATCCGTCGGCCTGTACTGACCATAGTTCTTTTTCTGGTTTTTGCCATATTTGGGGCCTATGGTTATTTCCAGATGCCTGTCCAGGAAAACCCGGATGTGGAGTTTCCTGTGGTCAGCGTGTCTGTTGTTCTTTCAGGGGCAGCCCCTGAAATTATCGAGCAGGAGATTATTGATCCCTTAGAGGCGGAAATTAATTCTATTGAAGGATTGAAAGAGCTCACTTCCACTGCTGGAGATGGAATGGGCCAGGTAGTT
>PWPY01000070.1 GCA_003558575.1 Desulfonatronovibrio sp. | reverse complement strand
CCAGCAATCGGACGTCAACCTTTACTTCACTTACAGAGCCCAGGGGTTCCACTACTCTTTCCTGCAGCGCCCGCAACAATTTGGCCTGAAGATGCATGGGAAGCTCGCCAATTTCATCAAGAAATAACGTCCCTTTTTCAGCCAATTGAAATCTCCCTGGCTTATCCTTTACTGCTCCTGTAAAGGCTCCCTTAGAATATCCAAACAACTCTGATTCAAGGAGTTCTTCTGGCAGGGCCGCACAATTGACTTTAATCATGGGACCTTCCTTTCTTAGGCTGGCCTTATGCAGGGCCTTGGCAATGAGTTCTTTACCTGTTCCAGACTCACCCAGAATAAGGACATTGGCTTCAGTGGGTCCAACCTGCTCTACAAGTTCCATAACGTGACGCATGGCCTGACTTTGCCCGATAATATTCACCTGCTGCTGTAGGGTTTTGATTTTATCCTTTAAACCAGCATTTTCCATGGTCATCAGCCTGAAATCATAAGCTTTTCTGACCACGACCTTCAGCTCTTCTATATCAGCTGGTTTAGTCAGATAGTCAAAAGCCCCGGCCTTCATGGCCTCTACAGCAGATCCTACACTGCCAAAAGCAGTCAGCATTATCACCGGGGGAGGATTTTTCATCTGCTGCAACCGCTGCAGAACACTCATCCCGTCCATTACAGGCATCTTCATATCCAGAAGGATAACATCCACATTCTTTTTTTTCAAAATTTCAAGACATTTCTCTCCATTTCCAGCTTCCAGGACATCATATCCCTCATCACCCATAACAGCCTTGATCATCTGGCGATGACCAGGCTCATCATCTACCACGAGTACATTAGGCTTGACTTTCATCAAAATCCGCTCCGTTATTCAGAGGAAAACGCAAACTGACTTTGGTTCCCTGACCTGACTGAGAATCAATTTTCACTTGCCCTTTATGATCCCGGACTATCCTGTGAACAATTGCCAGACCAAGACCGGTTCCTTTGTCTTTGTTGGAAAAAAATGGCTCCATAGCTTTGTCTGTGGTTTCCTGGTCCATTCCATGGCCATTATCCCGTACTGATATCTCAGCCCAGTTACCCTTAAGGGATGAACAAAGCAAAATCCTGCCATCTCCTCCATCCACGGCTGATAAGCTGTTAAGCATTAGATTAATCAAAGCCTGTTTAAGCAGATCTTTGTCAGCTGAGACAAACCTAAGGGCAATATCAAAATCAATCTTGCATTTATTTTCAGACAAATCAGTCTGAAGAAGATTTTTTATTTCGGCAAAAATCTCTGAAATATCAACTTTGCTCAAATGTATTGGCCTGGGTCTGGCAAGATACAGCAGATCAGTTACCACCCTGTTTAGCCGGTCTGATTCCATAACCATGGTTTTGGCATAAGAATGAGCCTGATCTTCAGGGGAAAATTTCTGTTGAAAATACTGGGCAAAGCCACGCAGAGAACTTAATGGATTTCTTATCTCATGAGCCAGTCCAGCTGCAAACTTACCCAGTGTTGCCAGGTCCCTGGTGTGCTCAAGATCTTTCTCAAGTTCTCTCATCCTGGTTCTATCTCTGATAAGTATGAGTGAATCTCTTTCATCCCTTATGGGCAGCATAAGTATTTCCAATGATTTGTTCTTCAAATCCACCTGAGACCAGCCCTGATTTATTTTCATTTCTAAGCCTTCAGGCATAATCTCGTGAAGATTCCTGCCAACTACATCCCCACCTTGCTGCAGGATATCTCTGGCAGCCGGGTTGGCTGCCCTGACCACCCTGTCCTGATCAATACTCAACAGACCATCCGGCATATTATCCAGAAGCTTTGAATGAAATGTCTTAAGCTGAATAAATTTGGTTCCTTCATCCCTTTTTCTCAGAAAAGCCAGAAGGAGAAACCAGAATAAAAGAACAGTGCCAAGGGTAAATCCTGTCTGAAGAATTATTGTCCTTTTAAATGCTGAATATATATCAAGGTGTGAGGACATATCTAAGGCAATAAAAATCACTCCAGGCTCCTGTGCTGTAACGTCATCAGACATGCCGTGCCTTAACCTGCTCATCACCTGCATTCTCGTGGAAGGAATCCCGAGAATAAAAACCTCTTTGCCCATAAAATCAGTAGTCTGACTCCATTTACCCGCTTCTGCCTGCTCAATCATATCCAGAGAAGGAGTAAACTCCTCTGCCATTTCCTGGTCTCTGGAAATAAAAAGCCTGCCTCTGGGACTTGATATATCTATAAAAACAACGTCTCCCTGAGCCACCAATTCTTCCAGAACATCCCTGGCCAATTCAGTAAATTCTCCTTCACCAGTAAACCTTCTGGGCCCCATGCTTCTGAAAATCCCCCGGTACAGGTTGGCTTCAACACTTCTGATTATTGCCTGTCCAGTGATCTCCATCTGGTCTTTGACATGCTCCTGCTGCTGCCTGAGGTTCTGCCAGGTAAGAACAATAAGCCCCAGACCCAAGATTAGAAAGCCGATAGATAGAAAAAGCAGAGTTCCTGTATATTTTTTGTTTAGTCCGATATCCAAAGGTAAGCTTCCTCCTGGTGCAAACCATAGACTCATATTCCGGCAAAATCCAGCTAAATAGTTTTCCTTTCGGGAACCGTAATCATCTACCATGCTGTAAGTAAAGCCTGCATTCTCATGGACACAGAGTTTTTCAAAAACCGGAAAAATGTGGCGAATAGATACCTTGAAACAGACAAAAATCACAAAAGCCGTCAAGTGCACTGAAATTAAATCATTCGGTGCTCCTGACGGCCTCTGTGGCTAAACTGTTTAAGGGAGGAAGATCTTATGCCAAGAATCTGGTATCTGTCACAAATTTTTAATTTTTTTGGTATT
>PWPY01000163.1 GCA_003558575.1 Desulfonatronovibrio sp. | reverse complement strand
GACCCCAAACCTAGCCACAGCCACCTTACCGGCCTGAATACTGGACATGTCCAGAATATCCGACAAAAGACGGGCAAATCGTCTGGATGACTTAATGGCGGCATCAGCATACTCCTGCTGCTCCCGGTTCAGATCAGTGGTCTGCAAAAGCTGCATCATGCCCATGATGCCGTTAAAGGGAGTGCGCAGTTCATGGCTCATATTGGCCAGGAACTGAGATTTGGCAATGCTGGCTGTTTCAGCCTGTTCCTTGGCTGCAAGCAAAGCATCTTCAATCTTTTTACGCTCTGTGATATCCTCTTTGACCGCCAGGTAGTGAGTTATCTTTCCCTGTTCATTAAAGATTGGGCCAATAGATGCGGACTCCCAGAATACATCACCGTTTTTCTTGATATTTTTAAATTCCCCTCGCCATTCATTACCTGATGTGATGGTTTCCCACAATTCACTGTGTATTTCAGGATTTGTATCAGGAGATTTCAATATCCTTGGATTCTGCCCCTTAACTTCATCAAAGGTATAACCTGTCACATTGGTAAAGGTGGGATTGGCATACTCAATATTACCCTTGAGGTCGGTCATAAGCACACTGGCAGGACTTTGTTCCACAGCCCTGGACAGCTTGCGCAGCTGATCCTGGGCCTTTCTACGCACAAACAGAATCAGCAGAAGGGCAGCTACGCACACAATCAAAAAAGCTATAATCACCGCTGCCGGCCAGATAATTGTTTTATGCCTGTCATAAAAGGTTTCCGGCAAGTTGATTATTATAGAATCTTCAGGAAGAGATGTTGTTTTCAGACCAAATATCTGCATCTGTTGATAATCAAACATTGGCAAATTGGGGCTTTGCATAATCACTGAAATGTCATGAGGATGCTTGCCTTTTAAAATCATGGAAGCCAATTTTCCTGCTGTACGGCCCTGTTCTCTGGCATTGATGAGATAGCCACCCAGGGCACCATGACCCAGATCAAAGTCCCAGAAGGATATAACAGGCACTGATGATGCCTGAGAGATCAAATCCATGCTTTCTGCAATGGACAGATAGCCGCCCCGACCATCCAGAATATTGCTCAGCCTGAGCACAAGGCTGTTTTCAGGCAGTGATCCTAATATATCCCGGGCATCATGGACCTTCAAATCCACCAGTTTCTTCAATGACACTAAGTAATCAGGATTTTCCATGGCCGCACGATATATTTCCAAATTGACCTTTCCAACTGAGGATTGTTCGTCTACAACAGCATAAATTGCCTTTGCCCATGGAAAAAGCTGCAGCCCAAGCTCAATATTCCGGGCAATGCTTACCTCTTCATTAACTCCTGTAATATTGGAATGATCTGCAATGCGATCAGGGGTGAAGTTATTAATACCGCAAAATACCACGGGAATATCTGTAAACAGATCAGACCGAATCCTAAGCAGAAAATCCAGGGCATCGTCGTCTGAGACGATAATTAAATCCTTGGGGCTTCTACGGTATTTGTTCCAGAAAAAATCCGTCACCCACTGCTCATATGCCTCTCCGGTATTGCGTCGCATATCCAGATGTTCAATAGCCAGGTCCAAATGATCAAGCTCATCCAGGATATCTCTGACTCCCTGGACGACCCCGTCATTCCAGGCATCTCCATGATGATAGGAAGTGATCATCAGCACCTGATTGTGTTTTTGTTCGGCCTGAACATCTAAGACGAATCCAAAACAGCCGAAAAAAAGTAAGAGCAGCTTTAGCCGTCCATGAATCATAATGTTTCCTTACATCAATAATCTGATACAGGAGCATAAATTTGGAAATGACAGGTTTAAGATGGCGACCTGCTGGTCACCCATTATTGTGCTCTCCCCCACAAAGACAGAAGTAAAACCTGACAGTTAGATTCCATAATACACAAAACCAACAATACCGATCCATCCTGACAATCCCCCAAATAAAAGAACAATGGCGTTATTATATTTCCTCAAACTGCCGTGAATGCCTGACAAGATTAATCTTAGTGATTTTCACCGCTTATGATTCATTATTGGCATCAATCACCGGCCGGAGACATAAAAGGTCACCGGCCGGGTGATTTCTGTTTTTAATTGAGTTCAATCCTGGCTGGACTCAGCTGTATTTTCATCTTCCTTGAGTTCCACATCCTGGACAATGGCCAACTCCTCAAAAGAAAAAACCTTGTTTACATCCAGAATAATGATGAACCGGTCATCCTGTTTGCCCATTCCCTGAATGAATTCAATGTTTATTTTTGTTCCTATTCTCGGAGGAGGTTCTATGTTTTTTTCGTCTATTTCAAAGACTTCCTGGACCGAATCAGCCAAAACACCCATAATTGTTGATTCACCTGCAAACTGAACTTCTGTAATGATGATGCAAGTGTTTACAGTTCTTTCAGTTTTGGGCAGCCCGAATTTGAGCCTTAAATCTGCCACAGGAACAGCCCGTCCCCGCAGATTGATTATGCCAAGCAGAAATTCTGGTGTCCTGGGTACTCTGGTTACAGTTGTATAGTCCAGGATTTCCCAGACATTGGCAATATCAATGGCATAAAGCTCTTTTGCCAGGGTAAAGGTCAGGTATTGATTGGCAGTAACTGCCTTGTCTTTTTGTTCAGACATGATGACTCCTATCTCAAAATTGAATTAAGGATTGAATATTTCCCGCAGTTTTTCATGGTCATGGATCTTCTTCCAAAGATCCATGACCATGTTCGAAATTAGAACTTTTCAAAATCCTTATCAATATCGTCAGAACCCATATCTAAGGCAAAACGGCCATCTTTCTTACCCTTGCCGCCTTTTAACGCCTTGTTTTGATTTTTTTGGGAATCTTCTTTTTTGACTGT
>PWPY01000256.1 GCA_003558575.1 Desulfonatronovibrio sp. | reverse complement strand
TCAACGATTCATGCCCAAGTGCGACATCATCAACTCAGAATTTTGCTTCGGTGGAAGGTTTGCGGTTTAGTAGTACTGATTTGTATGGAACGTCTTTTTCAGATGTTTTCACCGATGTAATTGACGCGGGGGGTGAAATACTGGTGCACATTCACGTTATTGATGACCCGTCTAAGTATGGGATATATAAGTCAACTTCGTTTGGTCCCTGTTCTTTCGGGCGGTTGGGTGTAAATAATTTAGAGGTAGTGGCATCTAACGGCAGTGTTGACCAAGGATTTACACCAGATACCGTTTATGCCTGCGTTAACATAGTCTACAACAGTATTAAGGGGGAGGGTCCTACGGGGCCAACTGGTGAAGATGGCATAACTGGTCCGACTGGTGGAAATGGGCCTACGGGTCCGACTGGCGGGGGATTAGGTGGTAGTAATCATGGGTGCAACGGTGTTATGTGTGGGGTGTGGGAATACACTTCCAGTCTGCCTATTACATCAGGTAAGTTACTTGTGGTACGTGGCTTTTTAGGTACGTGGGATTTTGATATTCGTTTACATGAGGAGGCTTTAGATGGGACTGATTTTGTAAAGGCGTTTGATTTGGTAGATAGTGGGGGTGGACATGGAAGCTTTACTGTTATTATGCAACTAACAAACTTAGATAATCCTGATCTATACCACATATACTACATACCTTGTCAGTCTATAACAAAGGAGTCTGGGTATTTTCAGTTTACTGTTGGTGCAACAGATGACTTTCGTTTAGTGACAAGCAACGACAATGATCAGAATTATGGAGACAAGTACTGTGTGTGTTTAGACTTATTAGACTGTCTACCTGAGTAGTTTATTAGGGGTGAAGTGGAACTAATTATTATTATAAATTGTTGTAATATATAGAGGATGATACGAACGGTATTATATAACACGGACACTCAGGAGGTGGTGAGTAAAATAATAGACGGTGGGTATCAAGATACGCTGCCTGCTAATATTGACGAATTACCTGTGGTGGAGAACGCTCCGCCTGCGATAGACGAGGGCGTGGAGTATTGGACCCGTGAGAGGGATGTAGTTAGTGGTGCATGGCGGTGGGTGTATACGGTTGAGCAGTTTACGCAGCAGGAGATAGATGACAGATATGAGGCTTTGGTTCCTGAGATAATTAGTAATCGGGCGTTAAGACTTGCGTTTATGCTGGAGGGTATATCTGAGAGTGACGTGGATACGTGGATAGAAACTGTGAGTGAGGTTTGGGTGGATATTAACGTGAGTAGTGTAGTGGAGATTATCGAGTCTGGGCAGCCTACCCGTTGGGCTATTTCGGGCGTAGTTTCGAGTGCTACTTATGCGGGAACAGACATTGAAGTCGGTTATTTGTTCATAGATAGTGCAGGCAATAAATACACAGTGCATAGTATAGAGAACTCTTCTGATGCTAATTTTATTATGAACGTTGAGTGGATCGGAGATAGTGCTTCTGTGGTCCCCGCAACAGGAAACGGTGTTATAGAGGAGGGTATAAGGGAGGCGATACGGAGCAGTTGGAACGGGCCTGACAATACGAGAAACGAGCAGTGGATACAGGATTTCTGTACTGCGGAAAGTTTGGACATCATGGAATTATTTTTGAGCGTTAAAAGATTATAGGATGGGGCTTTTTTATGAGTGCGGCAACGGTTGGGCCGATACTAAGTTTGCGAAGAAGGATATGGGGTTAGATGCTTTTCTTTGCTGTCCTGGGCCGAGTTTGGTTCCTGTGGAGCGAGGTAGAGGCCGAAAGGTGTTTGCTGTAAATACTGCTTATCCTAAAGTTATCCCTGATGTTTGGGTAGGGATGGACCATTTGGAATGTTACGACCGTGGGCTTTGGGGAGAGAGTTTTATGAAAATATTAAGAGGGAACTACTGGGAGCAGGAGTATAATGGTAAGGCGGTGAAGTATCACCCTGAGACGTACTTTGCGAGTTTAGAGAAGCCTAAGACATCCATGTTTCATTTGAGGCAGCATACTTCTAAGTTTGTGTGGTATAAGCATACGTTAGGTGTTGCGATACATATTATGATATGGATGGGAGCGAGAAGGATATATTTTGTTGGTTGTGATTTAGGGGGTGAGCGTGATTATTACGACGATAGGAAATTAGATGCGGACCTAAAGAAGTACAACAGGAAGTTATATTCAAATCAGGTGGAGTTTTTGAGGAAGCATACGCTTGAAGCTAAGGCTTACGGTATTGAGTTTATAAGTTGCAGACCTGATTCCCCGATAAATGAGTATATGGATTATGTTAACGTTGACGAGGCTATAAGGAGATCAGAGGAAGCGGTGAGTTACCGTGATGAGCCTATTTTACACGCTAAGGAAGCAGATGCAATAAGAAAAGCGAATGCCGATACTGGAAACTAAGATACCTTATGTATCTTCGGGTGCATTGGGGGAGGAGTATAACAGATTAATGTCTGAGGCCAAAACCGATTGGGTGTTGTTCTTAGATCACGATGTTTTGCTATGTAACCCGCACTGGTATCAGATATGCAAAAAAGCGATAGAGCAGTTCCCTGATGCTGGGATGTTTACTTGCTACACGAACGCGATAAGCTGCAAGTACCAAAAAACAAAGGCTCCGAGTTCAAAGGCTTCTATTTGGGAACATTTAAAATTCGGGGAAGAGGTATTTAATAAAGGTGGGTTTTGGTGTACGCCTGTGGGAGTTATAAGTGGGTTTTTCATGTTGGTGAGTAAAAAGGCTTGGGAGGATGTAGGGGGCTTTCCCGCTAATGGGTTTTTCAAAGAGGATCGTGGCTTTTCGGGGAGGTTATTGAAGGAGAAATACAGGATAATGCGGAT
>PWPY01000085.1 GCA_003558575.1 Desulfonatronovibrio sp. | reverse complement strand
GAAATAGTCTGCATGCCGGATCCTGATGTTCCAGCCAAGATTCAGGGAGATCCCAGTCGTCTTCGCCAGATCCTGACCAATCTTATTGGCAATGCCATCAAATTTACCCAGGAAGGTGAGGTTGTGCTTAATGTTTCCAGGCAGCAGGGGACAGAAGAACATTCTGAAATTCCTGAGGCTGGGTTAACAATTACTCTGCTCTTTACCATCAGTGATACAGGTGTTGGCATTCCAGAAGACAAGATAAACACCCTTTTTAGCAAATTTTCCCAGGTAGATACATCAACAACCCGCAAATTTGGTGGAACAGGCTTGGGTCTGGCTATCTCTAAGGATCTGGCTGCAATGATGGGCGGTGAAGTCGGTTGTGAGAGCGTTGATGGCCAGGGATCAAAGTTCTGGTTTACCGCCTGTTTTGTCACGCAAAAGCCAGGTGCGACCCCGATCATGGTATTACCCGGCGACCTTCAGAACAAGCATATTCTTATGGTCGATGATAATGATACCAATCGTATAATTCTCAAGAGCCAGCTCAAGGCATGGGGGGCCAGGGTGGAAGATGTGTCCGGAGGGCATAATGCTCTGGAAATTCTGAGCAAAGTTTACGCAAGGGGTGATAAATTTGACATGGCCATTCTGGATATGCACATGCCGGAGATGGACGGAGAAGAACTGGGTGTAACCATCAGAAATCATAACTTATTCAGCAATATTCCTCTGGTCATGCTTACCTCCCTGGGCCAGCCAGGTGATTCCAAAACTTTTGAAGAATTGGGCTTTGACGCTTATCTTAATAAACCGGTTCGCCAGTCAGAACTTTTTGACACTCTGGTGGCTGTTCTCAATAGTTCTGAAAATAACAGATCCAAGCGTCCCATCATCACTCGGCATCGTGCCAGAGAAATGAAGCGTTACCAGGCGGTGTTGCCAAAATTACAAGGTCATGTGTTAGTGGCAGAAGACAACTTGGTTAATCAAAAAGTAGCCCTTGGAGTTTTAAATAAACTGGGTTTGACTGCTGACATTGCTCATAACGGAGTTGAAGCCCTGCAGGCTGTTCAGAATAAAACTTATGACTTGGTGCTTATGGACTTACAGATGCCAGAAATGGATGGGCTTTCCGCAACCCGGGAAATCAGAAGATTAGAAGAAAAAAATGCTGGAATTCCAATTATCGCCATGACCGCTGCCGCCATGCATCAGGACAAAGATAAATGCCTTGAGGCTGGTATGGATGATTATATATCCAAGCCTGTGAATTCTTATGCCTTAGGCCAGGTTCTGGTTAGATGGCTCAGGCAGGAATCAAAGCTTAACAAGCCAGAAATAGAAGCCGATTACAACCCGAAAGGATCTCAGATAGAACACCAGGAATCAGAAACCCAAGCCATCTTTAATTCTCCAAAACCAGTATTCGATAGAAAAGCTCTTATGGAAAAGGTTTGCCATTATGATGATGATTTTGCCACAGAAATACTGACTATTTATGTTGAATCTGCTGGGCCAAAGCTTGAGTCTCTCAAGGAGTTTCTTTCAAAGGACAATATTGTACAGGCAACCAGGAATGCCCATTCAATAAGAGGTAATGCTGGCAATTGCAGATGCATGGCTGTGGCTGAAACAGCGCAGCAGATGGAAAAGGCCGGCAGATCCGGAAATATTGAAGAAATGAAGCTTCTATTGCCCAAACTGCAAAGGCAACATGAATTGGCTCTGGTTGAAATTAGGAGATACCTGAATACAGAAGCTTGATATGAACAGATGAGTAATGGATAAATAGTTTCAGCGATTTGTTGAGGCAGGGATGGAGATTAATTCGGCCAAGCCCATGCTGATATGAAGCGAGTACTCAGAAAGTGTTGTGAATGAGTCGAGTCTACGGCTATTAGTCTTCACAGCTAAAAAGCCAAATATCAAAGCAGACTAGCGAAGGTAAGCTATACTCACATAAAGCCCACATTTTTTATGCAGACAATTTCATATTTCAGAAATTTAAGGGTAAAACAGCTCTTCCCTGATATGCTCCATAAGCGGAAACGGTTTTGGAAACGGTTTACCCCCCCCCAAAAAAGCAGTAAAACCTTGTAAAAATCGGTGAAATTCGGCCTAATTCCGGTCAAGTCACGCTCTCTCACGCCGGTAACTGGAGGCTCTTGGAAGCACTTTCCGTGTGTGACTCTGTGTGTGAAAATGGGTGTAAAATCTGCTAAAATATGGGAAATCTGCTAAAACGTGGAAAAATATTATCAAGCAATTCCAGAATGTTAAGCAATATAAGGAGTTCGTGAAGCTCAAGGGTAGTGCCTGAAAATCCCCGTGTCGGCGGTTCAATTCCGTCCCTCGGCACCATAAATTTCAAGGGTTTACAGGGGTTTTCCTGTAAGCCCTTTTTTTATGTTATACTCCCTATGTGCTTTCCAGAAAATATTCCCCATTTTTAAATAAAGATCGTATTAGTAAAAACATGAAAACCGAATCAAGTGCATTATATTTTTCAGCCGTGATGGCTTTTTGTTATTGGCATTGTGGCCATTGTGTCGTCACTCGCCTCTAAATCCCAGGCGATTTTATTAGATGGGCTTTTCAATCTTATCTACTTCGGAGTTGCCCTGGTAACCATCCACGTAAGTCGACTGGCTACCCGTCCAGATGACGATGTGTACCCATTCGGATACACTTACTTCGAATCCCTGGTAAATCTTTGCAAAGGACTCATGATTCTGGGCGTCACTGTCTTTGCTGTGATAGATGCTGGTATCACTCTGTTGACCGGGGGACGTGAAATTGCCGCAGATTTGGCAATTATTTATGCTTTATTTGCTACGGTTTCTTGTTCTTTAACTGCTCTATTAAT
>PWPY01000075.1 GCA_003558575.1 Desulfonatronovibrio sp. | reverse complement strand
CCTCACTCCGGGCAAATCTCGTACTCTCCCTCCCCGCACTACAACCACACTATGCTCCTGAAGGTTATGTCCTTCTCCACCGATATAGGCGGCTACCTCCTGGCCATTAGTAAGCCTCACCCGGGCTATCTTACGCAATGCGGAGTTTGGCTTTTTGGGAGTCCGGGTTGTTACTTGCAGACATACCCCTCGGCGTTGCGGGCACCGCTCCAATGCGCGGGCGCGAAATTTGCGAGGCTTGTTTTTCCGCCCATTCCTTACCAATTGATTTATCGTCGGCATATAGGGTTATTCCTTAAATATTAGCTCATTCTCAAATTTCACAAACGTTTAATATAGTTATTAGATTAACTTATTTCAACCTTTAGATTGCCGGCAAATTATATTCATTGATTTTCACCGTTTCTCAATTCAATAAGGCTTATCATCTTCAGCTTCAAAGATCCAAAATAGCTCTGGCTTGCGCCGTTTTATCTTCGATTTGCTCGCCATCTTCGCCTTGCGCCCCATCCTCCACTTTAGCTTCACTGCTCTCAAGATGAATATTCTTGACTTGCGGATACCCTGTTCCAGCCGGTATAAGGTGCCCCATAATAACATTCTCTTTGAAGCCGCGCAAAGAGTCCGACGCTCCAGAAGTTGCAGCTTCCGTCAAAATCCGTGTAGTATCCTGAAAAGACGCTGCTGAAATAAAGCTTTCTGTCTGCAGGCTGGCTTTGGTGATGCCAAGCAGGACTGGCTGTGCCTGAGCTGGTTGCCCGCCTTCCAGGACAACTCGGTCATTTTCCTCTCTGAATTTCATACGGTCAACTGTATCGCCGTATAAGAAATCAGTCGTACCGGGATCTGTGACTCTGACTTTCCGCATCATTTGCCGGACTATTATCTCTATATGCTTGTCATTTATTTCAACCCCCTGTAAGCGATACACCTCCTGGACTTGATTTACTAAATATTCCTGGAGGTCCTGCGGCCCGCACACTTCAAGCATTTCATGGGGGACAACGGCACCGTCAGTCAACGGTTGGCCTTTTTTGATAAAATCACCGTCAAATACAACTAGTCGCTTGCCTGCAGGAACTACATGTTCTTCTATTTGATCAGGGTCTTCCATATCCCTAATCGTTACTGTCCGACGTCCCTTAGTGATAGTCCCAAGTTCAACGACCCCATCAATACGGGCAATTTCTGCGGCATCCTTTGGACGTCGAGCTTCGAATAATTCAGCCACACGGGGGAGGCCACCAGTAATATCTTTAGTTCTCACGCTTTGCCGCGGGGTGCGGGCGATAGTTTCACCCGCTTCAACGATAGTTGCTTCATCAGCCATAATATGTGCTCCGGCAGGCAGGCTTTTATGGTCAATTATCTTATCTTGTTCATCAAGTATGGCTATTTGCGGGTGGAGGTCCTCGCGGTGTTCCATCACCGTAATTTCCTCTTTACCGCTTACCTCGCTAAGCTCGCGTTTCAACGTTACCCCTTCAATAAGGTCCCGATAGCCTATACGTCCGGACATTTCTGTAATAATCGGCACATTATAGGGATCCCACCTGACAAAGATTTCGCCTTTTTTGACCTTATCACCTTCCTTTTTGGAAATAACCGCCCCCGAGATCAACTGAAAACGTTCCATTTCCAAGCCTTCGTCATTTTCCAAAACAGCAACCCCGTTACGATTAAGAACAACTAAATTGCCATCCTTTTGTTTTACTGATCTGACATCTTCAAACCGCAGATAACCGCCATTTCTAGCCTTGATAATCGGTTGCCTGAAAGTAGCCGCCGCTGTGCCTCCATAATGGAACGTCCGCATAGTAAGCTGGGTTCCAGGTTCACCAATTGACTGTGCTGCAATGATCCCCAGGGCTTCTCCTTCCCGCGGCAATTCCCCGGTGGCCGGATTAATCCCGTAGCACTTGGCACAGACGCCACGTTTGCTTTCGCAAGTGAGGACGCTGCGAATATTTACACGTTCTACTCCCAAGTCAACAATTTGGCTGGCTATTGAAGCGTTAATCTGTTCGCTAGCGCCGATTACAAGAGAATCGGTATTATCACCTAATGGATCATGTATATCATCAACGGAATATCGCCCGACAATACGGTCCTGCAGCGCAGCCATCTCTTCATCGCCTTCCAAAATAGCACTCACCCAAATACCGTTAACCGTTCCACAATCCTGTTCTGTGCAGACGACATCCTGGGCAACGTCAACCAATTTCCGCGTCAAGTAACCTGAATCGGCCGTTTTAAGGGCGGTATCCGCTAGTCCTTTGCGGGCACCATGCGAACTTAAAAAATACTCCAGAACGGATAAACCTTCGCGGAAGTTAGCCAGAATCGGACGTTCTATAATTTCTCCCGAAGGTTTGGCCATCAAACCACGCATCCCAGCAAGCTGACGAACTTGATCACGGCTGCCACGTGCGCCGGAATCCAACATAGCAAAGACCGGATTAATCTCAGGACGGCCTTCATTGCGCTCAAGGACATGAAACAACGAAGAAGTCAAGTCATTGTTGGCCTGCGTCCAGATATCCACACATTTATTGTAGCGCTCCATTTCGGTTATGACGCCCTGTTCTCGCTGGCGCCGCGCGGCTCGCACTTCGTTTTCCGCTTCCTTGACACGTTCCGCTTTGTCACTGGGAATAATCATATCGTCCATCGCCATTGAAAAGCCGGCACGGGTCGCGTATTCATATCCCAAATCCTTGAGGTTATCAAGAACCTTGATAGTTTTTTCTCGACCCACATATTCGAAACATTGTTTAACCATATTCCCCAGCGCTTTTTTGTTCGCCACCTTATTCCAAAAGCCAAGTTCATCAGGCCAAACTTCATTGAATATAT
>PWPY01000280.1 GCA_003558575.1 Desulfonatronovibrio sp. | reverse complement strand
TTTACCAAACAGGGATTTGAAAGCTTAGATCAGCTTATGAATGCTTCAGATGAAGAATTAATTGAAAAACTTGATCTTACAGAAAAAAGCCTGGCCAACCTTAAAGGTGCTATTAACTTCCTTGCTCCCAAAATTCAGGAAGAGGAAGATGTGGCTGAAGATACTCCGGCTTCAGAAGAAAGTAGTGGAGATATGTCTGGCCAGGAAGATCAGGGCTCTGCAGAAGATAAGAATGAAATGCAGAAACAGTTAATAAGTCAACATAAACTATCCCAAGATGTTCAGGAAGATGAGTCTGAAAAAATGGATGATTCTTCAGACCAAACCAGCACTGCTGAAGATGATCAAGACTTACTCAGTCAGGATAAATCAGAAAAATAGCGGATAGTGCAATTGGTTCAGAAAAACAGGCATATACCCATGCGAACATGTGTAATATGTCGTAATAGAAAGCCTAAGATTATGCTTTTAAGGTATATTTGTCCCCGTAACCAACAAAAAGAACTGATTCCTGATCCCAAAGGGACGGCTCCGGGTCGGGGTTTTTATACCTGCAATAAAGATGAATGTTTGAAAAAAATTGGAAGATTCAGGGGATGGATCCATAAGTGCAAGGGGGGAATTTATAATGTCAGATAAAATAAGAGTAAGGGAGCTTTCCCAGGAACTGGGTATTTCCAACAAGGAGCTGATCCAGCTTTTAAGAGAGCTGGGAATCTCCGTTAAAAGCCATATGAGCAGTCTGGAACAGGATCAGGTTGATGTGGTTCGAGACAAACAGAACCAGTTATCCCAGGAAAAAGTAACCCAGAAGGTTGCCAAAACAGGGGTAATCGTTCGCAGAAGAAAAAAGGTCAGAAAAGAAGAGCCTTCTGAAGTAGACGCCATCAAGGATCAGGAAAAGCAGCCTCAGGAAAAAGAAGAGAAAGAAACTGAAATTCTGAGCAAAGAAGAAACAGTTTCAAAAGACATCACTTCTCCCCAAGAACCACAGGAAACCAAAGAAACATCCCCTGCTGAAGAGCCCCCTTTATTAGACCAGACCCAGGAAACTTCCCAGGCTGAAAAAGAAGTCAAAACCAGCCCAGCTGAACAAAAAGCCCCCCCATCAGCCAAAAAGGAAAAGAAAACAGTTAAAAAGCCTGCCAAAGCCCCTGTCGAATCCAAGGTAAAAATCATCTCCAAACCGGACCCCCTGCCTGAACCGGAAAAATCAGAAGTCATCAAGCATGTACCTGATGACAAGCCAGAATCTAAGACTGTTCCACCCCAGGCAGTTGAAAAACCTATTGATTCAGATGATTCTAAAGAAGGCAAGAAAAAGCGTAGAAAGAAAAAAGGGAAGAAAGATAAAAGAGTAGTTGAATTCAATGAACTCTACCAGGACAAGCAGGAAACTAAAAAAGCCACCATTAATTTTAAAAAACAGAAAACATCAACCGTAGCTGATAAAACAGGCGGTAAAGTTAAGCTTCTCAAAGATAAAAAAGCCAAGCTTGATGAAAAAGCCGCCGCAACTCAGTCTCAACCAGTCAAATCAACTAAGAAGAAAATACGTATTGACGAAGCTATCCGCGTGGCAGACCTGGCCAAACAAATGGGCATCAAAGCCCAGGATCTCATCAAGACTTTGCTTGGTTTGGGAATCATGGCCACGATCAACCAGTCCATCGATCTTGATACAGCAGCAATTATTGCTGCCGAGTATGGGTACGAAGTTGAAAAAACCGGTTTCTCTGAAGACCAGTTTATAATGCCAAAAGAAGAAGACAGTCCAGGTGACCTCAAACCCAGATCACCGGTTGTTACCATCATGGGACACGTCGACCATGGGAAAACGTCCCTGCTGGATTCCATACGCAAATCTAAAATTGCTTCTGGGGAGGCTGGAGGCATAACTCAACATATCGGCGCCTACGATGTTAAAACCCCAAGGGGTGATATAGTATTTCTGGATACTCCTGGTCACGAAGCCTTTACAGCCATGAGGGCCAGAGGAGCGCAGGTTACAGATATTGTTATCCTGGTTGTTGCTGCTGACGATGGAGTCATGGATCAGACCCGAGAGGCTGTAAACCATTCCAAAGCTGCAGGAGTACCCATTGTAGTAGCTGTCAACAAAATTGACAAAGAAGGTGCCAACCCTGAAAGGGTAATGCGGGAACTGGCAGAATTGGGTCTTGTGCCTGAAGACTGGGGTGGAGACACAATATTCTCCCAGGTTTCTGCTAAAGAGAAGAAAGGGATTGACGAACTTCTTGAGTTGGTCATTCTCCAATCTGAAGTGCTGGAACTCAAGGCCAATCCAGATAAAAAAGCATCAGGCCATATCGTTGAAGCCAGATTAGACAAGGGACGCGGAGCCATTGGAACCTTACTGGTTCAGAATGGAACCCTGAAACAGGGAGATGCTTTTGTCTGTGGCTTATATCACGGAAAAGTCAGGGCCATGTTTAATGATCAGGGGCAGAAAATTGATCTGGCTGGTCCTGCTACCCCTGTTGAGGTCCAGGGCTTTGAGGGAGTTCCTGAAGCAGGAGACGAACTTGTAGTGGTCAAAGACGAAAAAGTTGCCAGAAAGATTGCTGAGGCCAGACAAACAAAACAAAGAGAAAAAGAACTTGCCAAGGAATCCAAAATTACCCTGGAAAGTTTTCTTGCAGCCAAGGCAGACGGAGAGGTCCTTAATCTTAATCTGGTGCTTAAAGCAGATGTGCAGGGATCGTTAGAGGCAATATCAGAAGCCTTGCACAAACAGTCAACAAATGTCGTCAAGATCAATATTATTCATGCTGGAGCAGGAGCCATCTCAGAATCGGACATCCTTCTGGCTTCGGCTTCAACAGCCATCATTATTGGTT
>PWPY01000319.1 GCA_003558575.1 Desulfonatronovibrio sp. | reverse complement strand
TTGCGTTCTGAAAATCATCCTTGGTCACCTCAGCCGTATTCCGCAGGACTGCTGTGGCTCCTTCAACTCTTTCTACACCCTGGGCAATGGCCTGAGCCAGTTTTTTGGTGTTTCCTGACTTGGAATAATACAATACCAATATCTGCATAAAACCATCCTCCTTATGTTTATCGTCAGATTTATCCTTTCTGATCAGATCAGTTGAATACAGAAGTATGGCTCTGTTTTCAACCGGGAACATACGGATCAATTTTCAAACCTATTCAGGCATTATCATACTGTACTTGACAAGTTTAAAAGTTTAAATGAACTCTTCAGTAACAACCCTTCAGCCATGGTTGATGACTACACAGACATGAACATTGTCTCCAGGATAAAGCCTGAAGTATTTAAATCTCATAATATAGAACGTATTACAGAACATATCACCCGCTTTTCCCTGGGAGGAATCCAGGAAATTAAAAGGAGGAACAATGGACGTCCCTGAAGAAAAGAAAATTAAAATGCTTGAAACCATGATCCTGTCCAGAAAGTTCTCGGACACGCTGGTGGAACTTTGCAAAATCCAGGGAAAAATTCCCGGCATGATGATTTTGTCCACTGGCCAGGAAGCTGTGGGTTCAGGTGTATGCGCTGCCCTGGACTTGGAAGATGTAATTATCACCAATCACCGCAGCCATAACCATCTCCTGGCCAAGGGAGCAGATCCAAATGAACTTATGGCTGAGATTTACTGCAAAAAAACTGGCTGCAATAAAGGCAAAAGCGGCACCCTGCATCTGGCAGTACCAGAAGTTAATGCTCCCTGCACAACCACAGTGGTGGGAGCAACCCTGCCCATTGCTGTAGGCCGGGCCTTTGCCCAGCAATACAGAAATGAAAAAACAGTAACTGTCTGCTTTTTTGGAGACGGCGCAGCAGATGAAGGCTCATTTCATGAAGCCTTGAATCTCGCTGCTCTGTGGCAGCTGCCAGTTATTTTTCTATGTGAAAACAACATGTATGCAGGTGCTCAGCGCTATGAAGAACATACTAAGGTCGCTGATATGGCTGAGCGGGCCAAAGCATATAACATGCCTGGAGTGATTGTAGACGGAAACGATGCCCTGGCAGTTTACCAGGCAACCCGGGAAGCCAGACAACTTGCCCTTGATGGTCAGGGTCCAACCCTTTTGGAATGCAAGACATACCGCTGCCGGGGACACGGTGAAACCGATCCCCAGCACTACCAGCCCAAAGATGAAATCAAGGCCTGGCAGAATAAGTGTCCAATCCCCAGGCTTGCAGACACTCTCATTGAATCAGATATCATCACATCTTCCAGACTTGAGGAAATGCAGTCTCTGGCTGAAAATATTGTGCAGGAAGCTGTGCGTTTTGCAGAAGAAAGCCCATATCCAGAACCCCATGAAGCCTTAGAAGATGTTTATGTATAAAAAGCTGGAAGTTTTAAGTTTTGTATCTAATCACCACATTTTTACCAGGTTAGGTTAAGACCCTGTCCTTTTTGATTTTTCGCATTGCTGCTTGTTTGACCGGCTATGATCCCGTTAGCCAAAATCATCGGAATCATTACGCTATCCCGGCTACCTGAACAAGTTAATGGTTTTGGCTTACGGGATCACGCCGGGAGTTTGCAGCAAAAGAAAACCAAAAAGGACAGGGGATAATATTTCAGCCTATTGAATGTTAAAAATATTAAGTTTGTAAAAATATAAATGGCCGCACACTTCAGGCCACATATAAGCAAGGAATCAAGCTATGCAGAAATTAGGAATGGGACAGGCCATAAACCAGGCCTTGAAAGAAGAAATGCAAAGAGATCCCAATGTCTTCATCGCCGGCGAAGGTGTTGGAGTAAGCATCCACCTTAACCCCATGTTTCCCACCCACGGTCTCCTGGAAGAATTCGGCCCGGGAAGGGTCAAAGACACTCCAGTTTCCGAGGCAGCCATTGCCGGACTGGCTGTGGGCGCGGCTGAGGCAGGACTCAGGCCAGTGGTGGAAATCATGTTTAATCCCTTTTTCACTCTGGCCTCAGACATGATCGTCAATCATGCAGCCAAGCTCAGATACTTATCCGGAGGAAAATCATCTTTCCCTCTGGTGGTGCGTATAAAAAGCGGAGCCGGATTTGGAGCAGGATGCCAGCATTCCCACAATCTGGAGGCCTGGGCAGCTCACTGTCCCGGACTCAAGGTGGTCATGCCCTCCACTTCAGCTGATGCCAAAGGCCTTTTAAAATCCGCCATCAGAGATGACAACCCTGTTATCTTCATTGAACATATGGGGCTGTATTTTGCAGAGATGCCCGTGCCAGAAGAAGATTACCTGACCCCTCTGGGCCAGGCAGACATCAAGAGGCAAGGCAGAGATCTGACAGTGGTAACCTGGTCCGGAATGCTGGGCGCTGCCATGGGTGCAGCTGAAAAACTCAGCCAGGAAGGAATTGAGATGGAAGTCGTGGATCTTCGAACCCTTATTCCATTGGACAAAGATACCATTTTGTCTTCAGTGGAAAAAACAGGAAGACTCATTGTCATGCACGAAGCCACTCGCACCGCAGGCTTTGGAGCAGAAATCGCAGCCGTGGTCATGGAGGAAGGATTTAAATATCTCAAGGCCCCGCTCAAGCGGGTCACAGGGCCTGACATTCCAGTTCCGGCAAGCCCTCCCTTAGAAAAATTCTATATTCCTGATGAGAACGATCTCATCCAGGCTGCACAGGAGATAATAGAATAATAATGGTATCTGTAGTTACAAACAGTACTCACATGCTGTCTGTAACATGAACCCTTTAAAAGTACAGGAGGCAACATGGCCATAACAAGAAGAAGATTTCTGCACTATTCAGCTTTGGTA
>PWPY01000250.1 GCA_003558575.1 Desulfonatronovibrio sp. | reverse complement strand
GGCATGAAGCAGTGGTTTTTGATCAGGAAAAAGAACTGGGCGGAAAAATGAGTTCAGCCATTCCAGGACACAGAATTCCTTCGGAAATATTAGAAGCTGAACTGGAAAGGGTGCGCAGTGTTATTCCCCATGTTCACCTGGAAAAACCCCTCAGCGCAGATGATTTCAAACAGCTTAAGAAAGATTACGATTATGTTGTTCTTGCAGTGGGGGCGCAAAAGCCCAGGACAATACCAATCCCTGGTGGAGAAAAAATAATTCCTGCTCTGACATTTTTAAAAAATGCCAAATCAGGCAACCAGGAAACAGGAAGAAAAGTTGTAATTATTGGTGCGGGAAATGTTGGTTGCGATGTTGCCACTGAGGCCCACCGCCTGAAAGCTCAAGAGATAACTCTTATTGATATTCAGGAACCTGCATCTTTTGGAAAGGAAAGAGAAGAAGCAGAAAAAGTGGGGGCGGTATTTCGTTATCCCTGCTTTACCAAAGAGGTTAATAGCGAAGGGGTTGTCCTGACTACAGGGGAGGTCATTCCTGCTGATACAGTTGTAATTTCCATCGGTGACATGCCTGAGCTTAGCTTTTTGGGGGACCATATTGAGACTGATCGGGGATTTGTTGTAGTCAATGAAGCTTACCAGACATCTGATCCCAAGGTTTTTGCCATAGGAGATATGGTCAAGCCAGGCCTGCTTACCGACGCCATAGGAGCAGGTCGAAAGGCAGCCCAGGCTATTCATAATCTCCTTTCTAAAGATGCTTTAGGTAATCACGGCTCCTGGCTTGATCAATATCCCATTGATTACAGCGAGACATCAGAAAAGATTGATTATTCAAGGATGACCTTGGAATATTATGATCCCAGGGTGGCAGGTTATGAGGATGAAGATTCCTGCGCCGGGCAATGTTCTTCTTGTGGTTCGTGTATGGATTGCGGACTGTGTGATGCATTGTGCCCCACAGGCGCCATCGTCAGAAAAGATGAAGGAATGGGCAAATTTGAAAGAAGTGCAGATCCCGCAAGATGTATTGGCTGTGGGTTCTGTGAAGGTTGCTGTCCCTGCGGCATCTGGGTCCTAAAGGAAAATTTTCCCATGGGATAGCATCCTTCCTTTTTCAGCCTGGTTATTCGATAAAAAGCTCCGTCCTTGTTAAGGGTGGAGCTTTTTTGGTCTGGACAATGGGCATTTTTGTAAGATACTTATAGCTGTTGACAATGATTTTTATCCTGGAGGCAATCCAGCACCCATTTTAGATGATATATAATCAAATTTATTGTAAAGTTGGCCTGCTCAAAAGGGTGCCGGACAGGGGCCAGTTTTTTTGAGGTTACTTGTAAAAAAGTTGGCATATTATGATCAGAAAAGTTCTGCAGCCGGTAGATTTAAGTGAATCTCCCAAAGATATTAAAGCCAGGTCGTTGTTTATTGACAGATTTGGAGGACAGGAAATTATCCTTTTTCATGTTATGAACCCTGGAGTGGACAGCAGGGACCAGTCTGAGTCCAGGATTTCCCGCCTGGAAGATGAGATAAAAGAAACCGGAGTTAACGCACGAGCCAGTCTGGCTACGGGACATGTTGCTTCTGAGATTGTCAGGGCAGCTTCAGATGAGGGTGTAGATATTATCTACATGCCTGCCAGTAGAAAAAATATTTTGGTTTCAACCCTTATGGGCAGTGTTACTGATGATGTGATACGTCTTTCTGATGTGCCTGTTTTTGTTCACAAACAAAGGCCAGAGCTTGCAAAGAGAAAATCCTTGGACAAGCTGATGCTTGCAACTGACTTTCAAAAGGCAGCAGTCAGAGCCAAGCCATATGTACATATGCTTGGAGAATATATTCCAGAGCTTATAATTCTTCATGTGGGCCAAAGGGCCTCTGATCCAGAGACAGAGCAGTTACGCAGAGAAAACGTCGAACAAGGTCTAAAGGAGATAAAAAAAGAGTTTGCCGGTGATTATGAGAGAGTAAAGCATTATGCCCGAATAGGTTCACCAGCCCGGCATATTATTGAAACCGCAGAGCAGGAACAGGCCGAGCTGGTGGTTCTGGGCAGGATAAATGAGCCGTTTCCTTCAAAGATTTTAGGTTCGACATGTGCCAGGGTTACTTCTGGTGTTGGGAGTTCAGTTCTCCTGGTTCCCTGATTCTATTCCCTGAATCCGTGAATTTTTATGGTCTTTCCCCACGGATTCAGGTTATCCTGGAATTTACCTTTTCAAGCTGCTTCTATCCTGCACATAAGGGCTGAATGAGGCCAGCTGCCGATTTCCGGGCTGCATTGCTCCTTATCCATGGGGCAGAGGGTATTGGCATTGGATTCAAAGACCCCGAACAGTTCCGGCAGTTTCTGTTCACGTTCTGGAAACCACCACCCATGCTGAGCATCAACCATCCTGGGGTGAACAATGGATGAAGTCCGAAGCTTCATCCTGGATTTGCCTTTTGGGGAGATAATATTTACCCATTTATTGTTTTTCAGCCCCAGTTTTTCTGCAGTGTCCGGATGTACCAGAACCAGAGGGTCTGGTGCCACTTCCCTGGCAGCTTCAATCTGGCGCTGCTCTGAATGATACATAGGCATAAACCTGCTGCCTGTTATCAGGATATATGGAAAATCTTCTGCAATTGCAGAATTTCCTTGGGGACTCCATAAGGGTTCCTTGTACTTTGGCAGGGGGTCGCACCTAAATTCCTCAAAGATGGATGAATAGAGCTCAACTTTTCCTGAAGGGGTGCCGAATCCATGCTGTTCATACCTTTTGAATTCAGGCTTGCCAAAAAAACCATAATCCTTGGTGAGCTGTTTGAATGTTGTACCCACCGGTTCCAGACAATAGTCAAAGACCTGTCCCAGATT
>PWPY01000131.1 GCA_003558575.1 Desulfonatronovibrio sp. | reverse complement strand
CGGAATGGCAATTTTGTCGTTGCCAATGCGCATCTTGGCTAAAGGAGCTACGTAAAGGGGATACTGTCCATCCTCTTTGGAAGGAGAGGCCTGACCAATGGACCTGGAAAGAGCCAGCTCTGTTTGATAGACACTTTCATCACTGGTAAGCACCTGACCTCTGGAAATATTTCTCCAGTTTCCACCCAAGGCAGAAGCCTTGGCCTGAAGCAATCTTTCAAAAGATGCATAACCAAGATAAACGTTTAGTTCTCTGGCCAGCTCAAGAATAAAATCCGCTGTTTCTTTTGCATCTACAACAGGATCAATGACCGGCCTGGCTGCACTGTATACAACCTTTCCTGATCCAAATGGAGTATAGGAATCATCTAATCTTTCAAGATAGTGAGGATTGGGGAGGATAAGATCGCACATTTTGGCAGTTTCATCCATGAATGTGCTGAAGCTGACTTTGAAAGGTATTTTTTCAAATGCTTCACCAGTCTTTTCTGCCTGGGGAAGTGAATAAACCGGGTTAGCTTCATAAACCATTATAACATCTGGAATGTTCTGACCATTTTCAACATTTTCCATGAAACGGACAAAATCTCTTGAATAAATCTCTTCCAGATCCGGAGCTGCGTCTACTACCTTGGGAGCTTCTGGCAGGGCCAGCATACCGCCTGGCTTGTTAATGTTATCCAGAAGAAGATTAACAAGAAGGCCGGCTGCCCAACTCATGGGACCGCTACCCTGCGCAATCTCTGAACCGCATATAACCACGGGGGTTGATGCTTTTAACAGTTCCATGGCCGTATCGCGTATACTGTCAGGGGATACTCCTGTAGCTTCACTGACCTTAGCAGGATCATAGTTGCTTTCAATATTCCTGCGTACAGCATTAAACTCTGACCCTAAAAATACTCCTCTGCCTTCCCGCATGAGATGGTAGGCAATTCCCAGGGCAAGAATATCTTCACAACCCGGTTTAATTGGAATCCATTTATCTGCGACAGCTCCAGAACCAGTCTGAACTGGACCGGCATAAACATATTTGCCGTTTTTGGCTCCGTATGCTTTCTGGTTTCGAACTAATGTACCCCAGCTGGAAAGAACATCTGCGCCAAGCATGAGTACATAGTCTGAATTTTCAATATCGTAACCTACCTGGCCCTGACCATTCATGATCCCTTTCCAGGCTTGAGAACAAGCCTGGTAGTCACCAGGCATAAGGTAAAAATCGTTGCTGCCTGATGCTGCAACAAATCCGGCCAGCAACTCGTTGATTGTGCCGTTCTCGTCACCGCTGACCATGGCCATATTGTTGGCTGCTGTAAGTTTATCAGCGAGAATTTCCCTGGCTTCATCCCAGCTTATGGACTCAAACCTGTCCCCTCCAGTCTTTTTCATGGGCCCTTTGACCCTGGAGGGACTATAGAGGAGCTGCACTGAACACGCTCCCAATGGACAGATACCGCCCTGACTGAGTGGATGATCAGGGTCGCCACTAGCTGTTATGGGCCTGCCGGCTACGGTCTTAATTTCCAGGCCGCATCCTGAAGGACAGAGTTTACAGGTTGATTTAACGGAATATAATTCACCATATTCCAGACGGGGTATCCACGGCCAGTTCTGTGTCCAGATAGATACATCATCCGTCAGTTTCCAGGGGACCGGGGTAAAAAGTGTCCCGGCAGCTCCGCCGACTACTAAGGTAATAAAACTTCTTCTATCAAGTGCCATCGTTTACCCCTTTATTATTTATGACAGACATAACAGGCGTTACTGGTGCCTGTCTCGGCATGACAACGTTCACATTCCCACATTTTCATGGTGTCCCGACTGTACTTGGTCAGCCTGTTTTCGTAGTATTTGGGCCAACTTTCCGCTGTTGCAACATCCGGATGGCATGTTGTGCAGTCGTACATCTCATGGGCTATATGCGAGAAGTACACATTATCAGGCTGTTTCTGATAAATCAGCCAGGGTACTTCTTTCTCTTCCCAGACGTACTCTTCAACAAAAACAATCTCATCTGGATCATCAAACATGACATCCATGTGACAGGCTGAACATTCCTCTGTTGTTGGAATGCCTGAAAAAGAGCCGTCCTCATAATAGTAATGGCAGTCATAACAGTCCATGCCCACCACTTCTACATGACTAACATGGCTGAACCAGAATGGCTGCTGTTTTTCACTGAACAGCATCTTGGGGAATAAGCCCCATCCCAGCAAGAGGGCGCCAATAAAGCCCACTACAAAAGGGAGCAGCAAACAGCTTTTCTTTTTTTTCGCCACTTTTTCCTCCGTTCCTTCCCTAAAATTAGAAATTTATATCTAAATATCATTAAAGCCTATAAGAACCTTCTTAAAGGCTTTGCGCAGATTTTAACAGCTTGTTAAGGATTTTGTTTGACGAAATATTTTGGACACACTATGCAAGACAGGCTACACGTGTCAAGAGCAAAAGAAAAAATTCACAAAGAAAATGATTTGCTTTTTAAAAATGCTTAAATTTTTGGAAATATGCATGTTCACCTCTTTGACTGGCTTTAGCCAACTTGCTTGACCTGTTCTTCCATAGCTCATTTTTATGGACAAATTTTGCTCGAAACTGCACGACATAATTGGTCACTCTTCATATGAATAATGAACTGAAAAAAATTATATCCAGGACCCTTAAATCCATAAATAGAGATGGAAACTTGCGACAGATTCCAGAACTGGACCATGGTGCTGATCTCTATATTCAAATACAAGGTCAAAATTTTTTGAATCTGGCTTCCAATAACTACTTAGGCCTTTCCAATTCCCAGGAATTAATCCAAGCCTCCACAGCAGGTGCTTCAACCTACG
>PWPY01000125.1 GCA_003558575.1 Desulfonatronovibrio sp. | reverse complement strand
CCTCAATCCTGAGGACGTGCAAAGGGCCTCCAACCTTATTTACGGAGGATATCACAGGGGAAGACAAACCATTTCCAGCCGCGCTGGAGAATCATCTTCACTTCTTGTTCAAGGTCTTGATCTTGACTATAACTATGAGATGACAGAACTAACCAGAGATATCACCCCTGAGCAGATACAGTCCATGTCCCGCAAGTATCTTATTCCTGAAAACAGCTATCTTATGCGGATATTGCCGCAATAACAATGCTTATCTCGCCACAGCCCCTTCACTGGCAAAAAATACACTTTGCTCGCCGGTAAGGGGCCTGGAAAGCTCAGGAGACTGAAATCTGTCTTCAGTAAGACTCATGCGATAACCAAACGTCAGATAAGTATCCCTTGAAGATGGCATCTTCTCCGGCTCCATAACAAACTCAAACCTTACTCCTTCTACAGGATCCAGCTTCTGAGTTGGAAAAACCATAAGGTCCCTGGCCAGTACCCTTCCCTGGTCATCACTCAGATAAACAGAAATCCAGAAATCATGCAGCCACTCTGCCCAACCCGGAATAACTTCTGACTTGGGCATGGCCACGCCTTTGACAACATAGTTACCGTTTTCCACCATGCTTATGTACTCAAAATTCCAGTATCGCATGGAAAGCTGATCTGTCTGGTCAAGCTGAAAGGGATTTTTTTCAAGGTGTCTAACACTTAAATGAGAGCATCCTGCCATAAACAAGGCCAAAATTAGAATACAAACCAATCTTTTCATGTCTATCCTCTTTGTCTATGCAGCTGCAATTTTACTTACAGTATGTTGAGTTAATTACCCATTATTTAGATAACCTGGGTGGTCCATGCACAATCATTTGAGCCAGGGTCAGGTCAACTTTGGGCAGGTTAGATATTTTAGGCCCTACAAAAGCCTGTTCCAGCATAACAAGTTCCTGATAAAATTCAGTTCTGTCCAAGCGGGGAAAACCATCTAAACCAGTTGTATTTTCCTGAGACCTGAAGCACCCTGGAAATTCCAACCTGCGTCCATCAGGCCTGACATGAACAGTAGGCACTCCATGCATCCTGCAGATCATCAGCCTGTGATTGTAGATTGTACACAAGCCATCCTCATTAACTGGACACATAATATCCGGCGTCTTATTGTTCTTGAGTTCCCACTCAGCCTTTTGGACATAATCTTCTGCCCTGTCAATTATGCGCTGCCTCAAGGGATCAGAGCACTGATTAAGTCCGCGGATAAAGTAAGCCCATTCCACTCGGGTATGATGCTGGAAATAGCTCGTGCAACAATTATCAGGACATAGTTCGCAAGTAAAACCTATATGCTGAGCCACATCCCTGTATGCATCTTCCATTTTAGAATAAAGGTTTTCAAGTCTCTGAAATACCACCCTGGGCATAATTTTTTTTATTTTTCTAACCATGAGATTATCTCTATTGCGTTTTCATCAGGTTGAACATCGTCTGTATCAATAACCTTCTGGGCGTACTTTTCATATAAAGAAATCCTTTCATCATATACATCTTCTATACTCTGGCCTTTTCTCATGGCCAATCCCCTCATGGCTGTATTTTTGATTCTATTTTTAATTGTTTCAAGGCTTGCTTTGAGATACACGATTTTTCCAAGCTTTTCCAGATGCTTCATAGACAAAGGGCTAAAAATTACACTTCCGCCAGTGGAAATTACTGTGCTATAAAGCTTGAGTGAACAAATCAGTTCTTCTTCAGCGACCAGGAAATCCTCCAACCCCAACCTGTCTCGAATGGCCTGCAGAGGCATTCCCCACCATGACTCCATAAGATAATCTGTATCCACCCAGGCCAGTCCACTTTTAAGGTTTAAGGCTTTTCCCACTGTAGATTTGCCAGAACCAGGCATTCCCACAAGTACAACGCAGCTTCCTTCTACAGGTATACAACGCTTTTTCAGTTGAATCATCTAAAGAGTCCTTTTTATCGTCTTTTCCCAAGGATAGATAAAATAGCGTCAAATGAAAAGTCCTTATCAGACAGGGTGTTCTAAAATTCATAGAAACTATCCATTCTCCATGGATCTGCTCAATGTTGTTTTATTTTCCATCTGCCAGCAATTGACCTGACCCAATCCAGACCATATAAGAACAAACGTGTCTGCTTATGCTAATGAAGGTTGTGCCCGCAACCCAATAAAGGAAATGAGAACATAGTTTCATTTTTAAATCAAAAAATTTTACCATGAAGGACATGAAGAGCATAAAGTTTAAGGCAAAAAATTATCTGCCTTTTCTCTTTCCCTTCATGCTCTTCATGGTGAAAAACTCTTATTCTTTATAGCAAAAAGAACATCGCATGGGATACGCCTGCTACCCAGCGACAAGAAATAGTGTGCAATGCATCAGCTGAAATTTTCTTGTTTTTTCTGACAGAACTTGCACGGTAAGATACTAATGAACAACCAAACATATATGGAGATAAAATGGCGGATAAAGGTCTTGAAATTATTATGGATCATTCAGCCCAGGGTGCCAGAGCAAGGGAGGAATGTTTTGATAGAAGTGCTGATAGACTTGTGCACATAGCCAAGATTGCCTCGGCCAGCCTTGTAACCGGAGGAAAACTCCTGTTCTGCGGAAACGGAGGCAGCGCAGCAGATGCCCAGCACTTGGCAGCTGAATTTGTAAACAGATTTATGCTGGAACGTCCTCCCCTGCCAGCCATTGCCCTGACAACAGACACATCCATTCTGACCTCCATCAGTAATGATTATGCCTTTGACCAGGTTTTTTCCAAGCAGGTAAAGGCCCTGGGACAGGCCGGAGATGTTTTGTTCTGCATCTCCACATCCGGCAACAGACCCAACTTAACCAATGCACTGATCCAGGCCTCT
>PWPY01000030.1 GCA_003558575.1 Desulfonatronovibrio sp. | reverse complement strand
TGCATGTGTCCTTGGTCAGGAAATGGCTGGATATGCTACTGGAGAGAACTATTACGTCAGCCAGGCCCTTGGATTCAGACATTCCCACCTTGATACAGGCGCTTACAGCTTTGATCAGGAAGAAAAATCCAAAGACCTGCAGAAGTCAATAGACTACATGCAGGATCAGGAGTTGTACCGGATACTTATGTGCTCTGTTGCAGGTTGTCTGTTTGCCCGTAAAGCCTATCCTCAGGAAAACTTTCTCAAGGCCCTGAAATCAATAGGGCTGGAGTATTCTGAACAGGAACTCAACGAAACCGCCAAGTCTATCCAGGCACACCGCTGGGCTTTAAAATTCAGAACAGGATTCAAACCCGAGGAAGTGAAAATTCCCAAAAGGTTTTCTGAGGTGGAAACATGGAAAGGAAAAACAGACCCTGAATACATGCACAGGCTTAAAGAAGAATATCAGACTCTGCTCAAAGAGATTGCTTCAAAACATAAGCTTGAGAAAGAAGAAGCCTGATGCATGAAAAAATCATAGGCATTATTCGCAGCAATGACCTGGCGGTCCTGGCAACCAGCTTTCAGGACCGCCCCCATTGTTCTCTTATGGCATATGCAACAGACGAGCAATGCAGAAATATCTACATGCTCACCCGACAAGACTCACAAAAGTACAAAAACATCAAGGCTAACCATCTGGTAAGCGTTATGATTGACACCCGAGTGCAAAGCCTTGACAGAAAAAACATTCAGGCCCTGACCATCAGCGGAGAATACATTCCTGTTCCAGAAAGAGAACAAAAATCTCTCATGGATATAATTGTAAAAAAACACCCTCAACTCAAAACCCTGTCAGCACTGCCCGATGTCATTGTCATCAAGATTCAGATTGAATCATTTCTTCTTTTAGACGGGGTAAATGACGCCTACTATATCAAAGCATAACCGTCAGAGCATTCTGGACCAATCGTCACAGCCTAACCAGGCAAACACTGTGAAGCAGGCCTTAAGCAACAAATCAGGATTTAATAAATTTTTCTCTTATTAAAGCTTGAACCCAGCACATTAAACGTATTCTCAACAATAAAGATGGCATTATCATCATGAGAAAAAACAGTCTGCTCCAGACGCTTGAGCATTATGTTGTTGGTAATGGCCATAATGACATTCTTGTCATTTCCAGAGTATGCTCCTTTACCAGTAATAAACGTTGCTCCCATTTTCAGATGACTGATCATTTCATCTGCAATTTCCTGACTTTTATCTGATATTATCAAAACAAGCTTTCTCTCATTAAAACTGGACATGGTATATTCCATGACAATGGACAAAATAAACACCAGAATAAGAGAAGCTATAACCAAGTCTATATCCAGCACAAAAAGGCTGAATATAAATAAGAAAAAGTTAAACAGAAAATAAAACTTTCCAATGCCAAAATTATACTTCTGGTTAAGCATAACAGCGATAACATCTAATCCCCCATTGGAACCAAGGGTACGCAAAACAAGACCACACCCGACACCGCACAATGCCCCTGCTGCTATTGCCGCATAAAGCTGATCCTGTATTCCAAAATCAAAAACAAAAAGTTCATAGGACATGGTGGCAATCACCGTGGCATAGAAGCTGTAATAAAAAAATCTTTTGCTCACATACATCCAGCCCAGGGCAAAAAGAGGTATGTTCAAGATAAAATACAATACTCCAGCCGAAATGACCGGGGTTATGTAATAAAAAAGCAGGCTGAGTCCAAAGACGCCACCCGGTATAAAATGGTGGTGTACAGCAATGCCTTTAAGGCCTAATGAAAAAATAATTGAACCGATGGTAATAATAAGTATGTTCCACCAGACAGTATAAGTGAATTGCTCAAATTTTTTAGGCACGCAACATCCCTCCAGACAGTCTTGCACAGGAAAAGTTAATACAAGTCAATCAAGGCCTTATCACCAACACAATTAAGTTTTTGATCCACTCTGACCCAATGTCTTAAAGTGTACACAAAAGCATAAGCCCGGACATTTTGCCCGGGCTTATGCTTTAATAAAATTATTTCTTATTTACTCAGTCTGACTCGACTGGATTTTTCAATGATGCCGAAGGGGAGCTCGAACCCCGAAAAAAGCAACGCACCAATTGCCTGAAAATAATGAAAAAGATAAGAAACTAATTGGTCAAACATTGTATTTGATCACTTTGTTTGATCCCAAAATTGCTGATAATTTTTTGCATTGAGGATGTCAACTCCTCAAAAGTAAAATTTTATTCAAGTTGCTGTTATACACCTGTGCAAATGAAAGTGAGGCACCAGTCGTTGAAATCATGAAGCAAAAGCATAAGGCTTGATTAAGAAAAAGAAAATTTATTTCAGGAGAATCAGATAAAAGTTAAAACAAGCTAACTGCCGGGCATTGGCAAGCGCTATTCACTTACAACTGTAGAGAAAGACCATGTAGTAATAATCCTGCACCAGAATGGAAGCAGGGAAGTATATCATTTCAATGATGAGGATGCTGACGAGCCTGAAGCGGAAGTAGCCAAAACAGTATACCCCATCATCCAGCCTCCTGGGGCTGTCGAGATAAATGATTTTGCCTAGGGTAAAATCAAACTTCCAGCCATTCTGGTGGATGAAAAATCACCCCTTGCCAATGTCCAATTAACAGAAGTCAGAGAAGCGCTGGGCCTGGAAGAAGTGGTGGTTGCAGCCATTGTCCGCGGCGAAAAACTGATTATACCTTCAGGTACGGACCGGATCGCTGAGAAAGATATTGTTTACTTAGTCTGCAAAGACAAGGGTCTGGACAAAATATCCAGAAGCCTCGGGACAGCGTTGTCACTTGAGAGCTTTGCCCTTTTGGAGTATTTGATTGATGAGCACCACAG
>PWPY01000143.1 GCA_003558575.1 Desulfonatronovibrio sp. | reverse complement strand
TTCCAGGGACAAGGTCTACATGGATTTCTCTGTCCAGGCCTCCCCTTATGTCAAGAGATGCAACACCTGGTACACGTTCAATCCTGTATCGGACGTCATTTTCAATAAGGCGTCTAATTTCAACAGGATCTAACCTGCTGGACGCGCCCAGGATTAGAATGGGAAAACTGGCCAGGTCAAATTTACGAAGAAATGGGCGGTCCGCATCATCAGGAAGGCTGGAGACTACTCTATCCAGACGGTCACGAAGGTCATTGGCTGCAGCATCTAAGTCTGTTCCCCAGGAAAAGGTGATACGAATGTCACTTAGACCTTCAACAGATCTTGAGTAAATTTCCTCAACTCCGGGCACAGCACTGAAGGCCCGTTCAAGGGGACGGGTGATGAGTGTTTCCACCTCCTGTGGACCTGCATGGGAGTAATTGGTGCGAACGCTTATGGTGGGGTAGGTAATGTCAGGCATGAGGTCAATGGGAACCCTTGAAAGGGAAATGATTCCAAGGATAAGAACGATAAGCGTGGCCATGGTTATAAATACAGGCCGACCTACTGAAAAGACGGTAAGATTATTCATTACTCAGCCTGATTTTCCTGCTTATCAATAGATTCTGGATATTCTGGAATTGTTATATTCATGGCGTCTTCAAGCAGATGGTTTCCTAGGGTGACAACATGCCCTTCAAGTTCCGGCTCAATAATCTGAACCAGGTTATTGTCTTCAACTCCCACAGTTACCGGAATAAAACTAACTTTCAAGTTCTCCGTGTCAGCCATGAACACACCCTGTTGTCCCTGGCGACGGGTCAAGGCCACGGCAGGTACGGCAGTGACGTTATCATATCTGGAAAATTCCAGTCTGATATTGGCAAACATACCCGGCGCAAGATGACCTTCACTGTTTTCAATGAGCACTTCAACTCTGCCCTGGCGGGATGTTTCTTCAAGGACCGGGGCAAAGCGGATTACGGCTCCTGGATAGTTTTTTCCTGGAAAGGCATCAACCCTGACCTGAGCTGGCTGACCTGTGCTTATATGCGGAAAATCCCGCTCAATAACATTAACCACAGCAATGAGGCTCTTTGTACAGACGATGGAGACAATGGGCTCATTGGCCTGGAGCATGGTTCCTTCATTGGCGAACCTCCTGCCAACCCGTCGGGTTTCCGATCCCCCGGTCCAGGAAGCTTTTATGCTGGTATAGGAAAGTCTTACCCTGGCTGCCTCCAGGGCAGCCTGCTTCTGTCTGACCTGAGCCTGGGCCACGTCATGTCTGGCCTTGCGAACATCGAAATTGGCCTGGATCTGGTCCAGTTCTGACTGGGATAAACTGCCACTTTCCACAAGACGCAAGGCTCTATTGAGTTCCCTTTCAGAAACGATAACTTCACTGGCGCTTTCACCGAGATTGGCCTGGGCCACATCTAATTCAGCCCGTGCCACCTGGACCTGCTGGATAAATTCATCACTGTCTAACTGAGCAATTATATCTCCTCGTTTAACCACGTCTCCTATGTTGACATGAAGTTTTTCAAGGCGTCCGGAAACTTTTGGGGCTGCGATATATTCGTTTTCAGGAATAAGGGTTCCTGTGAGATCTGCTGTATGATAAAGGGTGGTCTTTTGAACAGGAGTTATGGATACGGCCTGAACAGGCATGCCGGACCTGCCACCTGTGTGATCCGGTCCTGAGAGGTCTGTGTAAATTTTATAGGCAAAAAAAAAGACAAATATTGTCCCGATAATAAGTACTGATATTTTTTTCATATTTTGTAGTCCATGCTTTTCGAATTTGCGCTGGAAGGTGCTTCGTGGTAACTTATTCTGATAAGAATAGAGTTTGGAAATGTCCAGATAGTTTTATCAATCACAATCATGAATTTTTAAATCAGGAGATTATTATGCAGGTATTAATGAGTACAAGTCTTGGGGATATCACCATTGACCTTGAAACAGACAGAGCCCCTATCACTGTTGAGAACTTTCTTAATTATATTGAAAAGGGCTTTTACGATGGAACCATATTTCACAGGGTTATTCCCGGTTTTATGATCCAGGGCGGGGGCATGAATCCGGAAATGGTCGAGAAGGAAACAGATCCACCCATTAAAAACGAAGCCAAAAATGGACTGTTAAATCTGCGGGGTACTCTGTCCATGGCCAGGACTCAGGATAAAGACAGCGCCACCAGTCAATTCTTTATTAATCTTTCAGACAATCAATTCCTGGATCATGGAACAAGGGATTTTGGGTATGCCGTTTTTGCCCGGGTTGCGGATGGAATGGATGTGGTGGACAAGATTGCCGGGGTTGAGACAGGCAGGCGGGGCTTTCACGACGATGTTCCCAAGGAAACCGTGGTAATAAATAAGATTGAGCTGATTTAACAGGCTGATGAAAATCTCCCAATTGCTGCGTCGCTACAAAAAGTTCAAACTCTTACGTATGCTTAAATACGCTGCGACCTTGATTCGATTGCCAGGACGGCAAATCGAAAATGTGGCGAAGTCACAGCCCGTAAGGGGTCCGGCCACAGGACGTGTCCGGATAGCTTTTTTTGCTCTTTATCCGGCACCCACTTGAGCAGGCATTATCCCGGCATAAGTCATTTGTTGCATTTCAAGTGGGTGCCGGACTGACGCTTGGAATTTTTGAACAGCCTGCCTGATAAGGACTTTTCCACACTGTTGAAGCCGGCTCTATTGAATGAGGATATTTACATTTATTCTTGATTTGATTGGGTAATTAAATTATCAGATTCCTGTTACCGTGGAGCTTGACTAGAAATTTTCATTTTTCTGTTAAGTTCAGTATTTTCAAGGCTGGTTAATTTTCAACTTTCTTTAAGGAGGCAGTCGATGAAGACGAGGATTAAAATTT
>PWPY01000321.1 GCA_003558575.1 Desulfonatronovibrio sp. | reverse complement strand
GCCCTTTGATCAGGGTGAGAGATAACGAGATGGGAAGTTTTGAGCGCCGACTTGCTGCTGAGACTGGTTTAACCCTTTCCTCTCCGGTATCTGGGGTTGTCCAAACAGTTCGGGATAACAAGATCGTAATAAGAGATTCCAAAACCGGTGAGAAGATCACTGTACCTCTTTACCACAACATGCCTCTTAATAAGGCAACCATGTTCACCCACTACCCCAGTGTGACTGAAGGGGATGTTGTTAATGAGCTTGATACAATAGCAGTTTCCAATTTTACAGATAGCGAGGGTGTTCTTTCATTGGGTAAGAATCTCAAGGTGGGGTTTCTTCCTACTGATAAAACTTTTGAGGACGCCGTAGCCATAAGCTCCTCAGCGGCCAACAAGATGTCTTCTGAATTTCTGGAGTCCTTTCAACTTGACCCCAGTGCTGAAACACACATGAGTAAATTGACCTATACCCAAACGTATCCTGGAAGGTTCAAGAGTCCGCAATTGGAGAAGTTGGACGACAGGGGTGTTATAAGGGATGGGGAGGTAGTTGAGCCCGGGGATCCCATTATTGCCGCTTATTCCGTTCCAAAGAACCTGCCATATTATTACCAGGTGAAAGGCAGTGCCGGTTTGAAGAGAGATGAGACCATTACATGGGACGAGGACTTCGACGGGCTTGTTTCAGATGTAGTGGAAGAGGATGACGGGACTATAACGGTATACGTTCAATCTATTAGACCAATGATTGAGGGTGATAAAATAGCCGGTCTAAAGGGTCAGAAAGGCGTGGTAACCATTTTGGACGATAGCGAGATGCCTCAGGGAGAGGACGGCGAACCTCTTGACATGTTGATATCCTCTCTTGCTATACCCGGTAGGAAAAACCCCGGAATATTGGCTGAGGCTCTTTTGGGAAAAGTTGCTATGAAGCGCGGAGAGCCGATATATGTGGACAACTTTCCTGAGGGCGATGTTATGAAGATGGTTAGAGACCTTTTGGAAGAAGAGGGGCTAAAAGACACCGAGGAGCTTTACGACCCCGTTAGGGAGCGGAAGATTGGTCCTGTCATGACTGGGTACATGTACACCCTTCGCCAACCCCAGGCATCTAAGGGTAAGATGAAGGCTCGCGGGCTTTCTGGGTATACTTTAGAGGACACACCCACCAGGGGAGGAGATGAGGGCGGTAAGAGGTTAAGCAGTCAGACCTTACACGCCTTACTTAGCCACGGGGCTACTGGTGTTATTAGGGATGCTATGTTAATAAGGGGAGCTAAGAACGAGGACTTTTGGAGTGCTATGAAACAGGGTCACAAATTTAGCTATCCCGAGGTTCCCTATATTCACCGCAAATTCTTTAACATGCTTAAAGCTGGTGGAATAGATGTGAGGGAGAAGGACAACAAGTTAATTATTTTGCCAATGACGGATAAGAGAACGTTAGAACTAGCTACGAGATAAAGAGAATATGCCAAGAGCGAGACAGGTAAAAACTAAAGAAACCTTTGATTTTAAGACACTTAAACCCATTGACGGAGGGCTTTTTGGTCTAGAGGCTAGTGGTGGACCTGGAGGAACCCTCTTTTCCTATTTTGATCTTGGTCCCGAACTTACTTTTCCCAACCCTATTATGGAGAAACCCATTGCCGAAGTTCTTGGTATACCCCAAAAGGATGTATACAGTATTGTTTCCGGTCAAAAGGAGTATGAGGGTCAAAAGGGTAGCAACGCCATTAAAGCCGCTCTTGATCGTATTGATGTAGATAAAGATATTGAAAGGATCCGCTCCGACCTTCCTAACCTTTCTAAGACAAAAAAGGATAAAGCATATAAAAGGCTCAGAAATCTGGAGGGTGTAAAGGCTCATGGGGTTCATCCCAGAGATTGGATGATAAATAAAATACCTGTACTACCTCCAAAGGATAGACCTATTATATCCCTGGAAGAAGGCGATGCTCCTGCAGTAGCTGGTGTCAATATATTGTATCAAGATCTAATTGAGTCGGTTAACCAGTTTTACCCTTTTCTGGAAACTGCTAAAGAGATATATGGGGAAGACCTAGGCGAGTTTGGCGATCTTGTTTGGGATATGAAAGGCGTTCTCTATCAATTGGTTCAATCTCTTTACGGGACAATAGACCCTGTTACCCAGAAGGCTCAACAAAAGAATGCAAAGGGTATTCTAAAGCAGGTGTTTGGTAAAGATAGAAAAAGAGGGTTTCTTAGGGATAGGGTTATTAGCCGTCCTTTGGACCAGAGTGGGCTTGGTGTTATAATCCCTGATTCGGATATAGGTATAGATAAAATAGGTCTTCCAGAGGAAATGTCTTGGAGAATATATGAACCTTTGGTTGTAAGAAGTATGGTTAGTAAAGGGTATAACCCAGCTACTGCTGTTAGGGAAATAAAAGACAGGTCTGGGTCGGCTAGTAAGCATCTTGATCTGGCTATGGGGGAAAGGCCGGTTATTGTCAACCGCGCCCCCACTCTTCATAAGTTTGGATTAATGGCGTTTTGGCCCCATAGGGTTGGTGGGTCCAGTATAAGGGTGAGTCCGTCCATAGTCTCCAGCTATGGGGCTGATTTTAATGGGGATAGCCTCTTAAATAATATACACTTACGACTTCCGGTAAAATCTGAGCAAGAACTAGTTGACAAACCTTTCCTGTTCGAGTATAATATAGATAGTCAAGATAATTCTATTTTAACTCAGGGGGGTGAAGACATGCCATTACAGGGAAGGATTAGGTATAAGTATGGTGTTGTTAATTTGAGGGATTTTCCACGTGGAAAACTTTTAAAAGATTGTGGAGATGTTTTAATCTATGAGGTGCCAAAAGATGTTGAGGTATTGACATCAAAAGATGGGAAGAGTCAGTGGTTG
>PWPY01000301.1 GCA_003558575.1 Desulfonatronovibrio sp. | reverse complement strand
GCCCGGTACGCATACCCAGGATATCAACTGATCTGCGCTCTTCTCCAGGCAGGCTGGTCCAGCATCGCAGCTTCAATTCCTGTTTCTGGCGCAGGGCCTGCCATGCCCTGAATGTGAGAGCTGATTCAGATTGACTTCCGGCCAGCCGGACATCATGAATTGCGGTTATTCCCAGTTTATGCAGACCTGACTGGGCTTGTCCCATGATTGCTGCTGCTGAATCAAGATCTGGTTCAGGAATGACTTTTTTAATTAGATTTATGGCCTCTTCCCGCAGGATACCATTAAGTCTTCCAGCATGGTCTCTACCAAACAGCCCTGGTATGGGGTCTGGTTTATCATCTGAAATACCGCTTAGCTCAAGGGCTTTTGAATTGGCCACAGCGAGATGCAGGTCACATCTCCAGATTAGCACAGGTGTGTCAGGACAGACATAATCCAGATCCTGTCGTAATGGTGTCCTGTTTTCCGGCCAGTCTGACTCATTAAAGCCCTGACCCTGTATCCAGGGGATTTCGTCTCTGCGATCTAACTGGTTGCTTTTCCGGCGGATCATCTCAAGACAATGATCAAAAGACTTTGCCTTATCAAGGGGAATACAGGTCCTGCCCATGGACCATTGATAGTAGTGAAAATGCGAGTCCCAGAATCCTGGAAGGAGAAGGCAGCCTTCAAGATCCATGCGTCTGGTTTTGGGCCCTGTGGGGATGCTGGCCTTTGGATAAGGCTCCACAGCCATTATTCTTCTCCCGGCAATAGCTACGGAGCAGGCCGTGGGGTTTTGGGGGTCCATGGTATATATCCGGGCATTTTCCAGAATCAGGTCAGGTTTTCGCATATTTTAGCAGTTTTGTGATTATTTTGTAAGTGTTCAGCACTTTAAAGGTATATGATTTTCTGGTTTGGGAAATTCGGCAAGCAGGGCCGTAAAAACTCACTCACAAGAGAGCGTAAATCAAAATCTTTATCTATCCTTTTGCAGGACAAAAATGGATATTACACTCTTCGAAGTAGATTTAGTCCTGTAACGATTTTGATCAACGCTCTCTAACTCGTTCAGACAGTTTACGCCCAGTTTGCCGAACTTCCCAAACCTTATGTATAAAGTGAGTATTATGGTGAATATTTACACTATTTTCCGCATTAGAGAAGTGTGGCCCACTGGTCCGGGGAATTCAGACTCAGGCGTATTTGTTAAGATGAGCAGCAATTCAACATGAAATGTTGAAGGACCTGATTTTATATTTACAGCATAAAACCTTGTGGAAAAGGGTCCTTTTCATCCAGAACAAACTGGTGCAGGCCGGTTATATGTGCACTGCCGGTTACTTGGACGATTACAGCCGGGTATGATCCCACTTCAGTCTCTTCAGTAACTTTTGCACTAAAAGCAGTTTCCAAAGGTCCTTTGTTAACATATGGGGTGTTTTTTTGAATCATCCCCTGGGAGTACATGAGGGCCATTTTGGCAGCTGTTCCTGTACCGCACGGTGAGCGGTCCATATGGGATTCTCCATAAATAACAATGCTTGACCCGTGAGTCGAATCAATATGCCTGTAGAATTCTGTTACATCCACGGTTGAAACTTCAGATCTTAGTGGGTGCATAACCTTAAGCTGTTTGCATGCCTCTTGTGTAATGGACATGCCAAGACTGATGAGCTGATTTCTGCTCAAATCTTCTGTTTTGAACAAAGGCTGATCAAGATTAACCATGGCAAAAAAACCACCAGCGCAAACCAGGTCAATCTGGATTTCCCCTGTACCGGGCAAAAAAAGTGGGACTTGAGTAGAATGTACAAAACAGGGGACAGATAAAAAGGAAACCGATGATATTTTGTTTCCTATAGAAGATGCCTGAACAGGCATGGGGCCGGAAGGGGTGTCGACCAGGATACTTATTTGTCCGTTCTGATCCGGTTTAACATTAATAAATCCTGTTTCAAAGAGAGTGGTGACAGCGCCAATCGTAGCATGTCCACATAAATAAGGATACCTGCATGCATCCATATAGATAAGGCCAAAAGATGCCTCTCGAGTTACTGGTTCAGTAACAGCAGCCACAACAACATCCTTGTTGCCTCTGGGTTCACGGGTTAGCATGAGCCTCTTACTGTCTAAGTGGGTTATAAAGTATTCACGTTTGGCTGGCATGGTCTCGCCCGGGATGCTAGACAAACCGTGAACAATGAGTCTGGTATATTCTCCTGCAGTGTGTGAATCTATAGTCGTAATGGAGTTGGAGAAACGCTCTTTAAAGATTTGATGAATATCATTGAGGATCATTTCAGTAAATCAGGAAAATTATTCATGCTCAGTTTGCGGAAGCAGACCGCAATGTCTTGGAGAAACATCCACAACTACTTTGTCTCCGATTTTAAGGGCTCGCAAGTTGACAATGCTGATAACGTGTATGGATAATCCCCCCTCAAGGTCCACAAAGTAGCTGACTTCTCCTCCCATATAACTGCGATCTTTAATAACTCCTTTAAAAAGATTGCCCTCATTTTCATCAGGTGCTTCTTCTTCAGGAAAGATATAAAATTTTTGAGATCTGATAACCAGTTCCACGTCCTGACCTGTGTTCCATTTAGTTGGATGATCAGACAGGAATTCATGGCCTGAATCAAGGCGGACTTTGTAGAAGCCATTTTCTGTATCAGTGATTTTGCCCGGGAAAAAATTGGACGACCCAAGAAAATCAGCTACAAACCAGTTGGATGGGAAATTATACACATCTTCAGGAGGTCCTTCCTGCTGGAGAACACCGTCTTTCATGACAATGATCTTATCAGACATGCTAAGGGCTTCACGCTGATCATGAGTTACAAATATGGTAGTAACCTTCAGCATTTGTTGTAAGTTATCAATTTCCCTGC
>PWPY01000270.1 GCA_003558575.1 Desulfonatronovibrio sp. | reverse complement strand
GTGTGCTCTTCCGATCTTTTATTTCCTTCATCCTGAACCTTAGAGCTCGAAGACTGCATCAACACCCTTTTGGTCCAGAATTGACATTTTTTAAGCTCCTCTTTTAATCCTGAGATCTCTGTTTGAAAACGGTTTTCAAGATCTTCCTGCTTGCTCCTGAGATCTTTGATCTCTGTTTTTATTTCAGTCAGGGACTCTTCTTTTGGACCAGAAACTTTCGTCTGGTCCTTTTTATGTTTTTGCCAGATTATATGCAGGGCTTTTTTGATTCTGGCATGCCCCTGGCGAATGTCTATGATTTCCTGCCTTACACCCCGCTCAAGCTTAAGTGCATCAGCCATTTTTTCCATGGTATTGGCCTGCCTGAACATGACTTCCTGCCAGACTTCCATTTTTGATTCCGGATATATTTCTGGATAAGAATTACCGTTGATTTCTTTGTCCTGATAGATATCTGCAGGATTCTGAGAAAATCTTGCTGCCAGCCTGCTTTCAATTTCCCTGGAAGAAAGACCTTCCTCAAGCCCCTGAACAACGGTTTTAAAAACATCCACAGCCTGGGGCTTGAATCTCTTTTTTCTGCCACTGCCCACTGAAGGCAGATATTTTTCATACTTATCTCTGTAATAACGGATATTACTTTCAGGCAGGCCGAGCCGTCTGGCTATTTCCTTGATGGTCAATAATTCCTGTGACATACTGATTGATTTCCTGATAATTGGGGCATAGCCGGGTTTACTTGCAATATAATATAATTAATTTTATAGATAAACTTATTTAACTTAACAGTAAATGTATCCACTGACCGTTTGTAGAAAAGTTTTTATCAAGCAGGAGGTTGACTATGCAGCCCATTTTCAGCGTAGATGCCTTTAGAACATCATCCCTGTCTCAAAATATTACAGCCAATAATCTGGCAAATTTAAATACCGACCAGTTCAAGGCCCAACGACTTGATCAGGAGACAGGACCTGATGGTTTGGGAGTTCGCCCCGCCCAGGTGGTGACTGACACATCCCCCGGACCTGCAATCCAGAGGCAGGAACTAATTGAAAATGAACAGGGCCAAACTGAAGCCAGGGAAGTTACAGTTGAAGGAAGCAACACTGATATCGCCAAAGAAATAACAACCATGATCACTGATCAGGCAGCCATGGAAGCCAATGCAGAGGTAGTCCGCACATACGACCATCTGGCTGGCCGCATCATTGATTTTCTTGTTTAATTCTTACGACCCAATTGTATCATCTATAGCTTTCTGGATTAATCTCCAAGCGCTTGGTAATTTTCTGCAGGGCTACCCTGCTCATCCCCGCCAGCTTTGCTGCCTGAGAAATATTTCCATTTGTCCGGGACAACATTTCACGCACATATTCTTCTGTAAACTGATTTACAACCCTGGATTTGGCTTCAGAGTAAAGTTCTGATTCATATACAGGAACCTCTTCCGTTCCTGACGACTGATTATGATTGTGGCTGTCAACGGCCTGAAGGGAAGACATATCCACTTCGTCTCCCCCGGAAAAAACAATCATTCTCCGGACAAAATTCTGCAACTCCCTGACATTACCAGGCCAATCTCTGCGCATGAGAGACTCGAGAACGGACGTGGAAATCTTTTTGGCCTCTATCTTCAGTTCAGATGCAACCTTGCGGTTAAAATAATGAATCAGAAGAGGTATATCCTCAGATATTTCCCTTAGAGACGGTGTGGAGACACTGACTACATTAAGTCTGTAAAACAAATCTTCCCTGAAGCTTTTATACCTGATCATCTCTTCAAGATCCTGATTGGTGGTGGACAGAATTCTAACATCTACATTGATATTTTTATTACTGCCCAAAGGCCTGACTTCATGCTCCTGCAAAACTCTGAGCAGCTTGGTCTGAATGGAAACAGGTATGTCTGCTATCTCATCCAGAAGCAGACTGGAGCCATGCGCCTCCACAAAAAGTCCTGTATGATCCTTTAACGCCCCGGTGAAAGAACCTTTTTTATGACCAAAAAGCTCGCTTTCCAGAAGATGTTCAGGTATTGCCGGACAATTCACAGTTACAAGAGATTTGCTCCTTCTTTTGCTCAGTGAATGTATGGCCCTGGCTACCAGTTCCTTGCCAGTCCCTGACTCTCCGCGAATAAGAACGGAATAATCAGTATGCGCCAGAGAGTAGATTGTTTCATAAAGCTTCTTCATGGGCTTAGTCTGACCGACAAAATCCTCAAAAACAGACTTCTCGCTGATTTCCTGGCGAAGAGTCATGTTTTCTCTGATAAGGCGGCTGCGTTCAAGGCCCTTTTTAATTTGTCTCACCAAGTCTGGCAGCTCAAAGGGTTTGGTTACAAATTCATAAGCCCCCATTTTTATAGCCTGCACTGCTATTTCTATACTTCCATAAGCAGTCATCATTATAATGGTTCCTGCCGGATCTGCCTTCTTTACATGTTCCAGAAGCTCTAAGCCGTCCATTTCAGGCATGCGTACATCCATAAGAATTAGATCGTAAAGATTCTGCTTAATGAGATTAAGGGCTCTATGCGGGTTGGATGTAACTTTAATCTTGGTGTTTTCAAGCTCATAGGGAAGTATTCGCTTCAAACCTTCCAACATGTCCTTTTCATCATCAACAATTAGAAGCGTATATTTATCCATATCAATTATCCCTGCAGAGGTATTTGCTGTTCTTGAAAGATTGTTGAAAAAATCGTGACTGTTCACCAAATTTTTCTACTTTTGGATAAAGCCTGCATTCTGGTTGGTTTTCGCCATTGCTGCTTGTTTGACCAGCCCTGAGCCCGTTAGTCAAAAGCAAGAATATGGACACAGACTCTCGGCTACTTGAATAAATTACTGGTTTTGACTTACGGGCTCATGCTGGGAGTTTG
>PWPY01000307.1 GCA_003558575.1 Desulfonatronovibrio sp. | reverse complement strand
CTACACTGCGTGTATTCAACGGGCTAAAAAGACTCGCTCGCAATGACACCTGAGCTGTCAGGGATGTAGTTACTGAAAGCCTGTCATTGCGAGGGAGCCTAAGCGACCGAAGCAATCTGCATGGCAAAACCGTAAAATCCTGGTTTTATTGCCAATACGATTATAGTTACTCATAAGAAGCCCGTAAAAATGATCATCCTTGATTATCCACCATAACCATCAGAGATGATGGTGAAATTGCCTGAAAACAATCCTTGCCATGTTTAAGCATTGATATTTTTTCACCTGTTAGACCAAGGTTTTGCATTAGATATACTTTTTTCTGTTGAGTTAAACTTGTCAGAATCGGCTCAAACCAGTCTATACCCGAGCCTAAAAGAACCACTACAAGTGGAGAATCTTTTATCTGACAGATAATATCGTCTGGATTTCGGCCATGCACACTCAAAACCTTTGCATCTGTCCAGGCCAGCCCTAACTTAGACAAAGCCAGCTGAACAGAACTGATGCCAGGAATAACCGTGCACCTGCCTATACCGAATTTTTCTATGATCAGCCTGCTCAGGCTGAAGCAACCAGGATCACCACTAACCAGGACGCCAACACTAAAATCTTCGCAATAATCCTCTATCTGTTTCAGGGTAGTTGCAACATCTTTCTGAGTGTAAATGACATTTTGAGGCAGAGATTTAAAAAGACTGATTAATTTCTCAGGGCCTATAACCACCTGACAGCCCTGAACCGTCTGTATGGCCAGGGTTGTTAAATATTCTGCAGAACCTGGACCACACCCGATTATATAAATTTTTTTCTCAAGCAAAACTGATCTCCCTGTATGCTCCATCACCTCTTCACTGCTGTTTGTTATATCCCCTGACTATTTTCCCTGTATACTCCAATACTAACTATTGCCATTATGAAACTCAATGTATAACCTTGAATCATAATCATAGCAGGCTGCAGTGTATTCGGGAGGATAAGCATGACTGATCTTGAAAAGGCTAACATGATTGAGGCCATAACCCTGTCCGGAAAAAACATCCAGAAAGCCCATGGTGGACCTTTTGGAGCGGTTGTGGTCAAGGATGGAGAAATAATAGGCAGGGGCTACAATCAGGTTCTTTTGACCAACGACCCCACTGCTCATGCAGAAATCTTAGCCATCCGTAATGCCTGCGCAAATCTTGGTACTTATCAATTATTTGGCTGTGAAATATATTCCAGCTGTGAACCCTGCCCCATGTGTCTCGGAGCTATTTACTGGGCCAGAATTGACAGGCTGTTTTTTGGATGTACCCGCAATGACGCCCTGGAAATTGGATTTGATGACAGCCTTTTTTATGATGAAATTCAGCTGTCTGCTGAAAAAAGATCTGTACAGACTATTCAGATTATGCGCAATGAGTCCATGGAAGTTTTTGAAAAATGGAAAAAACTTCAAATTAAGCCGGACTACTGATATATTTATTACAGACAAACAAACCATCAAAGGAGGAAACAAAATGAGTGGAAAAGAACAGGATTATTATCGTTCTCTTTATGAAGTGGCTAAGGTCATCAATTCAAGCCTTGACCCTGCCAGCGTGCTAAACAAAATTGCCCGTCAGGTTACGGAAGCCTTGAAGCTCAAAGCTGCTTCCATCCGCTTGTTAGACAAAGACGAAAAAAGACTTCTCCTGGGTTCATCTCATGGACTCAGTAAAGGCTACATTCGCAAGGGTAGCGTGGATGTAAACAAAAGTGGACTGGATCAGGAAGCCCTTTCAGGAAAAAATGTCACCATTCAGGACGCCTGTTCTGATCCTCGCTTTCAGTATCCTGAAAAAGCCAGGGAAGAAGGCATTGCCTCTCTGGTGGTTGTCCCCCTGGTGGTAGATGACAAGAGCATTGGAGTTCTCAGGGGATATTCAGATACATGCCGGGAATTCACTCCAGACGAAATTGAATTCCTGACTATCATTGCCAATTTAAGTGCCATTGCCATTGAAAATGCAAAGCTGCACCAAAAACTTAAGCTTGACCATGAACTGCAGGAAGCTTTTGATTACAGACTTTTTGAAGACTAACAGCGTGTTGAAAAAGTCCTTACCAGACAGGTTGTTCAAAAATTCCAAGTGCAAGGAGCAAAAAAAGTTCAAGGTCGCGGGGTATTTAGCATACGTAAGAGTTTGAACTTTTTGCAGCGACACAGCAATTGGGAGATTTTCAACAACCTGCTAAACCATAATCTCGGAGGAAAAGATGAATAAAATAAGAGTAGGAATAAACGGTTTTGGCCGGGTAGGCAGACAGGTGCTCAAGGCCATCCTGGAAACCCACAAAGACACCCTTGAAGTAGTGGCCATAAATGATCTTTTTGACATAAACACCAATGCGCATTTGCTGAAATATGACACCAATTACAGACGATTCCCCCACCGGGTGCAGGTTACAGACGACAAGATCATTGTTGAAGACTGGGAAATCAGCAGCTTTGCTGAAAGAGATCCCTCTCAGATTCCCTGGAAAGACATGGGTGTGGATATTGTTCTGGAATCCACGGGAATTTTCCGCACCGGACCCAAAGCAGGTCTGCATATTCAGGCGGGTGCCAGAAAAGTTATCATTTCCGCTCCTGCCAAGGAAGAAGACATTACCGTAGTTCTTGGGGTCAATGAAAAGGATTATGATCCTGCCCGGCATCATATTATATCCAATGCTTCATGCACCACCAACTGCCTGGCCCCTGCTTTGAAAGTAGTTCAGGACAAATTCGGTATTGATCACGGCACCATGACCACGGTTCACGCCTATACCAATGATCAGCGCATCCTGGATCTGCCCCACAAGGATCTTCGCAGGGCCAGGGCTGCTGCCTGCAATATCATACCCACCACCACTGGCGCGG
>PWPY01000088.1 GCA_003558575.1 Desulfonatronovibrio sp. | reverse complement strand
ATGATTAAGAGTCAGGAGGGGGCAGGTATCCCCCTTTGGCGGACATTAGAAAACTCCCTGCTGAAAGCGGGGCAAACAAAAAAATATGAGCAGCAATTCCATACAAAACGTCGAAGAACCAATATTTTTACTAACCAGCCAGCATTAATAATTCTTTTCATACGTAAAAGATATTTTGTTTACAAGCCCCAACTAAATTTTAAACCAATAAAAAAACCGGGCTCAGGATAGACCTGAGTCCGGTTTTTACTGTTCACCATGCTTTATACTTTTGGATAAAGCATGCATCCTGATGAATAGATACAAAACTAATTATTTTCCGTCTGGAAAGTCTTTTTTCAGGATGTTGAAAACTAATTATCCTTGAGTCTTTCAATCATGGTCCGAAGCTCAGTAGCCAGTTTGGCCAGGTCGCTAATGGCCTGGGCAGACTGATTCATTACATCGCTGGTCTCAGAAGAGATCCTGTTGATATCATCAATACTTCTGTTGACCTCTTCACTTGCTGCGGATTGTTCTTCAGTAGCCGTGGCAATGGAACGTACCTGATCTGCTGCTTCATCCACAAGGCCAACAATTTCCTTAAGCACATCTCCAGACTCGTTAGCCAGGGAGGTTGCTTCCTCCACGAGCTGTGCAGCTTTGTCCATTCCTTCAATATTTGACCTGGTCCCTTCCTGAATACTGGTTATGGACTGCCCAACTTCCTTGGTGGCATTCATGGTCTTTTCAGCAAGCTTTCGTACTTCATCAGCCACCACAGCAAAACCGCGCCCGGCCTCCCCTGCCCTGGCAGCCTCAATGGCAGCGTTAAGAGCAAGCAAGTTTGTCTGGTCAGCAATATCCTCAATCACTGTCATAATTCTGCCTATCTGCTCTGCCTGACTTCCCAACTGGTCAAGCCCTGATTTCATCTTTCCAGTCTGTTCATGGACCTGATTAATGGCGGCCACAGCATTAGTAACCACATCTGATCCCTTTCTGGCCCTTTCTTTGGCCTGGTCAGATCCCTGGGCTGCACTTGAAGCGTTTTTGGCCACTTCGAGAACTGTGGCATTCATTTCTTCCATGGCAGTAGCTGTCTCTCCTGCCCGTTCTTTCTGCTCTTCAGCACCACGGCTGGACTGTTCCACCTGGGCGGACAACTCTTCAGCTGCAGAAGAAAGCCTTTCTGAAACCTCATTGGCACCCTGCGCCACCTCAACCATTTTGCGCTGAGCAGCCTTGATGGCAGTCATATCTGTAATGAATTCCATGGCCCCAACTACTGAACCATCGTGATCATAAATAGGTGTAGCTGAGTAACTTATATCCATTGTCATGCCTTCAGGATGGGCCTCTGTTTCAGCAGAAACAGTATCTCGGCCGGACATGGCCCGGTTACAGGCACAATCAGAAGTTTCACAATGATCCGTCTTAAAAAGAGAGTAACATTTACTTCCAAGCATCTTACTCCTGTCTCCACCACCAATGTCAGTTCCAGCTTTATTCATGTACAATACATTGTAATCCTTATCAATTATCATGATTGGATTAGGAGCCTTGTCTATATAACTCACAAGGATATCTCCCATGAGATTGACGTCATTTACCAGCTGGGCATATTGACCATTGTATGAAGAAGCATCGCACCGATCAAGGATATGCCCTGTCTTGATATTGTCGGTTGCTCTTCCCAGATCATCTATAACCCCGGTAATACTGTCTTTGACTTTGTTCATTGCCGTGGCCACATCACCGATTTCATCTTTATTTTTTATGCTGAGCGAACCATCAAGTTTACCCCTGGAAATATCCATGGCAAATGCAGTCGCTTTGCTCAGTGGATTAGATATGCCTCTTGCGAAAAAATATCCGACAAAAAGCATTACTGCGCCTATGATCAGACTCATCCAGAGGATGGATGAAAGCGTGGCCCATATGGCATTTTCAATTGTATTTCTTTCAAGACCAATAAAGTACATCCCCACCGTCTCCCCCTGGATGTCCTTTATGGGCCAGTAGGCAGTATCGTATAGCCTGTTAAGAATCAGGTTGCGATCCAGAAAGGTTTCTGACTTCCTGAGAACAGCTTCAATAACCTCTGGATTATCCATTCTGGTCCCCACAACCCTCTGCCCATCACGTCTAATGGTGGTTGCAAGCCGGGTATCACCTTCAAAAATTGTGGTGGCAACACCCATCCTGTCATAAATTGAGTCCACAAATTCATTAGAACTTAGATCCATGCCCAGGGTAACCACTCCTACAATTCGTTCGAACATCTTCACTGGATAGCCTGCGCGTAAAGAAAACTTAACCACATTACCTGTTTCGATCCCCACAACAGCCTGACCTTCCAAAGCCTGCTGAACATTATACTGGTCCAACACGCTGTCCCCGGCCTTGTCTGAATGCCCCCTGGCAATAACCTGACCTTGTGTATTGGAAAAAGTAACAAATCCCACTCCAGTGGTTTCCATTATTTCTCTGGCATAACCCTCCAAATAGCCTGAAGCATTGGATTCTATGGCTGATACCAGGTTCATGTCTTTGGAAATGAGGTAGGCCAGACTCATGTACGAATCTTGCAGGTCCTGTATCTCATGAGCTACAGCGCCTTGAAAATTTTCAATGTTTTTTACAGACTCTTCATCAAAGCCTTTGCTCACAAAGTGTTTGGTGGTAAAAAATACCGCTGTTCCCAGAAAAAGGACGGTCACTGCAATCATCCCCATCAGCTTCCAGAATATTGAGATCCTCATAGTTTTCCTCCATAAGATGCAGGGAACGTGCTCAAAACAGCACAATCCTTAATTTCCAAAAAATTATATTGACATAATACATTCATTCTCTTTCACAAGTGTGCTGTGCAAGCAATGTCAATTTCCAGGAAGACATTGCCCATCT